>CBQVAZ010000068.1:0-10879 GCA_967720205.1 uncultured Gemmatimonadaceae bacterium
GATGCCGACGTTGCGCGGCGCGTCGAGGCCTGACTCCGGATCCATCACGCGACCGTTCAGGATCACGCGATCGTAGACTGTTTGCGCCCGGAGCGCGCCCGCGCTCACGGCGAGAAACACGGCGAGTCGTCGCAACATGTGCACGGTCAGGTGGCGAGCATGTCACGCATGCGCTGCGCGATCATCTCCACGTTAGGTACAACGGCTGCCATTAGAATTGGGTGGTACGGCGTCGGAACGTCGGGGATCGCGATGCGCTCGACCGGCCCATCCAGCTGCCAGAACGTCTCGCTCGCGACAGTCGCCGCGATTTCGGCGCCGAATCCAGCCGTCATCGTATCCTCGTGCACAATCAAACAACGCCCGGTCTTGCGCACGGACTCGAGTACGGCCTCGCGATCCCACGGTGCGACAGTGCGCAAGTCGATGATGTCGACCGCCGCGTCGACTTGATCGGCCGCTTCCAACACGCGATGCAGCATGGCACCCCAGGTAACAATCGTTAGCGCATCACCCTCGCGCACCACGCGCGCTTTGCCGAAGGGGAGCACGTAGTCGTCGCCGGGGTAGGGCGCGCTCCCGTCGCTCGTCATGAGCAATGAGCGGTGCTCGAAAAAGATCGTCGGATTCTCGCCGCGCATCGCCGAGCGCAACAGTCCGACGGCGTCAGCGGCATTGGATGGGATGGCGACCTGCCACCCGACGGCGTGCGCCCATGTGACCTCGCCTGTCACGCTGTGCCACGGATCGCCGACGTCCTTGCCGAAGCCCCCCGGCATCCTAACGACAATCGGAGCGCAGAAACGATTCGCGGTACGCCAGCGCAGCGTACCGCAATTGTTCAAGTGTTCGTGGGCGGGATCGGCGTACTTTCTAAACTGAATTTCCGGAACCGGCATCAAGCCCGCGAACGCCATACCGACCGCGCGGCCGACGATCCCTTCCTCGCTAAGTGACGTGTCGAAGACGCGAGCGGCGCCAAACTCCTTCTGCAGCCCTTCGCTGACGAGATGCACGCCGCCCTTGACCCCGACATCCTCACCGAAAACGAGCGCCTTGGGATTGCGCGCCAGCTCGCTGCGCAAGGTGCGCCTAACGGCTTCAGCGAAAAGAACGCGCGCTCCGTTGTCGTCCGGTGTCTGTGAGCCACCTAACGCGGCGCGCTCGGCCGCCGAGAGCCCACCAGTGACGGCGCAGTCGCCTTCGCGCGCCGCTTCGGCGTACACGAAGCGCCGAATCGCGCCGGGATCGGGCGCCGGTCGCGCGCGAGCCGCCTCGAGCGCGACATCCACGTCCTGGCGAACCTGAGCCTCGATGTCGTTCCACTCGCGCTCGCTCATCGTGCTGGGAACAACGAAAGCTTTGAGACGCGGCAGCGGATCGCGCGCCCAGTCGGCCGCGATCTCGGCTTCGCTGCGATAGCCGCGCTGATTGTCCGGCCCCGAATGACTCGAAAGCCTTGGGACCGTTAGGTGCACGAGCGCCGGCCCGGCACCCGTGCGCACATGGTTGACGGCATCGGTCAAGATGCGCGCCGTTTCTGCCGGGTCGCAGCCATCGCCGTCTCGCACGAGGAGATTGCCGAACGACGCCAGGTTCGCCGCGATGTTGCCGTTAGGCGTTTGGAAATCGCCGTGCACCGAGATGCCCAAACCGTTGTCTTCGATGTAGAAGAGGAGCGGCAGCTTGAGCGTCGTCGCGATTGTAAGCGAGGACCAGAAGCCGTTCGTCGCGACAGCGGCATCGCCGCCGGTGACGATGCCGATGGCCCCGCGCCACGAGTCGTCACCGAGGACGTCGCGGTAGTACGTGATCGCCTGCGCCCAGCCGGCAGTGGGCGTGAACTGCGATCCGACGTCACCCGACATCGGCAACACGAGCGGCCCGTGCGCGTTAGGCAGGTTGCAGACGACGCCGATGTCGCGTCCGTCGCTGAAGCCACCCGAGCGACCGAGCGGGCTGGCGAGCGCGTCCTCCAGCGACAAGCCGAGTGAAAGAAGCAGCGGGCGCGAACGGTAGTAGGCGCCCACGCCGTCGTGCTCGTGCGTGAGCTGCGTGCCGAGGATGGCCTGCGCGACCTCATGTCCTCGCGCAGAAAACTGGTACAGAACGACATGGTCCTTCGGCACCTTGGTGCGGTTGCGGTTCGTCGCTTCCTCGATGTCGTCTAGCGTGCGCGACGCCAGCGCGTTGTAAACGACCTTGCGCCAGTCGATGGCGGTGCCGGCGGCTGCGCCGTCGCGGCGACCCTGCGGGCCGTGACCGTCTGAATCGATCGCGCGGCCGGTTACTCCACCGCGGTCATCGGCGCTGGAGCTGCGGCCGGGCTGCGGTGTTTCGAGCGCTCTATTCTTTTCGCGAGGGCGTGATGCCATGAAATGGGGTGACCAAAGCTGCCGCAAATCTAAGTCTCGCTCGCAGACGCCGGGCGCAAGGGAGGGGCAACGGAGCTTAGGTCAGAGGTCAGAGGTCAGAGTCAGGCAGTTGCTCTTGCAGGTGGTGGCTGAAGGCAAGTCTAGACCGGTGGTGATTCGGCTTCGCGTGCAGCAGTTTGACGGCTCTAAATACCGCACTTCGCAGTTACAACCGGACCTGCCGGTAGATCCAGCCCCCGGTCAAACGAACCACTCTGCCGCCCTGCCTCTGCATGGTTCCGAGACATCGAAACATTGCCCTTCGCGTCGCGCGCAATGTTGCGCGTTGCCTGTTCGTCGCAGCGCTCGCGGCGTGCGCGAGCCGATCAGGAGATGCGGCCCTGGATCGCGTGCTGATGGCCGAAGATCAGCGGCCGACTGACGCGGCCGGTCTCGCCCCTATCTTCGCCTCCTTGCACGACACGTCAGGCAACGTTACGGCTGTGGCAATTCGGGCCGTCGGACGATTGCAGCGCCCGGCGCTGGTGGATTCGATCGCTCCATTCCTCTCGCACGGCGACGCCGTCGTGCGCGCGGAAGCCGCAAATGCGATCGCCCAAAGCGTGCAACCCGGAACAGACACCGCTGCTGTCGCCCACGCGCGCACGCTGTTGCTCGACCGACTCACGGCGGCCAGTGCTGACGCCGACCGCGGAGTCGTCGCGCGAAGCTTGGGCCGCCTCCCGCATGAATCTGCAGCAGTGGCGCAGGACGTTGCCGAGCGAATCGCTCGAGCCGTGGTGCAAGCCGGCGAGACGCCAGCTTCTTGCGAGCGCGGCGTTGGGCCCGCGCCGCTGCTGTCCGGCGTGAGCGCGTCAGTGCTCTTCGGTGCCATGCACGGGATCTACAGCGTCGCACGACGCGCCCGCTCGCTCTCGTGCGGCGCGACCGGCCTTGCGCAAAGCGCGCTCACATTCAAAGCGCCCGGCGACTCGGCGGCCTGGGTCCGGGAGCTTGCAATGCTCGCTTTGCAGTCAGCCAATCGCACTACCGCCACCGCGCTGACATCCGCCGCCGCCGACGCTGATCCGCGCGTGCGCCGCCTCGCGATGCGAATTCCACGCGATCTACCGACTGCCACCGCCGTGACGCTCGTGAGCGGCGGGATTGACGATACGGCGGCGACTGTTCGCATCGACGCGGTACGCGCGCTCGTGGCGCTACGCGCGCCGCAGAGTTGCGGACTCGCGCTGCGCGCTCTGCGTGACCCGGCACCTTACGTGCGCACGGAAGCGATTGACGCGACCGCTGCGGCCTGCGACAGCGTCCTCGCCGCGCCGCTGCTCGACACGCTCGTTAGGCGACTGCCGAAGGACACCATCGACGTCGCCAACGGGAGCTGGCACGCGCCGGCGCGCGCGCTCGTCGCGCTCGCTCGTGTGGCACCTGCACGCGCCACGCCGCACTTCCAGCGCTTCGCACAGCATCCGGTCTGGCAAGTCCGCGCCGCTTTCGCCGCCGCGGCCCGAGCGGCAGGTGATACCGCGCAACTGGTGCGCCTTCTGCGCGACCCTGACTCCAACGTGCGCGAGGAGACGATCACACTGCTCGCGCAACTCGGGCCAGCGCTACGCGAGCAGGGAATCAAGAGCGGCCTCGCGGACAGCGCCCATCAAGTCGTGCTCGCTGCAGCGACCGCGGCCAAGGATGTGCAAACCGTCGACGTCAAAGCGCTCATCGGCGCGCTGGACCGCCTAACGGCACGCGGCCAGGAGACCTCGCGCGACCCACGGCGCGAGCTGCTCGAGCGCATCGCCGAGCGCGGTTCGGCGCCCGATACGTCGGCGCTTGCCCCATACCTCGCGGACTTCGACGTCCTCATCGCAGGCCGCGCCGCCGAAGTCCTGTCACGTTGGACAGGGCGTCGGATCGCGGCGACGCCGCGACCGCAGGCGCCGCGTGCCGAAACGCTTTCCGACCCGGCGCCTACCAATCTGCGCATCGTGCTCTCGGCCGCATCAGGAGGCGGCGTCATTCTCGTTAGGCTCTATCCGTCCGAGGCGCGAACGACTGTCGCACGCGTCGCGCGTCTGGCGGCGGCTGGGCACTACGATAGCCGCACGCTGCATCGCGTCGTGCCGAACTTTGTGGTCCAGGGCGGCAGCCCAGACGCCAACGAGTATGTGGGTGACGGGCCGTTCATGCGCGACGAGCTCGGGCTGCGCTCTCATACTCGCGGAACCCTCGGCATCTCCACGCGCGGACGCGACACCGGCGACGCACAACTCTTCATCAATCTCGTCGACAACTTCCGGCTGGATCACGACTACACGGTGTTCGGAGAAGTCATGGACGGGCTGGATGTCGTCGATCGCATCGAAGCTGGCGCCGTCATGCGCTCCGTGAGCGTCGTTGCACCACCTCGTTGAGAGCGCGACCACCGGTTCTCAGCTACTAGATTTCGCCGCGCTCGTTGCGGCACGGCTAACACCAGGCACGGAAGAGATGCCAACAGTACTCAGCGAACAGGCCGACGGCGTCCTCGCGATCACGCTGAATCGACCTGAGGTACTCAATTCATTCAACGCCGAGATGGCGGCGGCGCTGCACGACGCACTTGGTGCTGCCGCGAATGACGCCGGCGTGCGGGCAGTACTCCTCACCGGCGCGGGACGCGCATTCTCGGCCGGCCAGGATCTCGCCGGCGTACCTAACGAGACGCTCGGTGAATTCGACATTGGCGAAATCGTCAGGACGCAGTACAACCCGATCATCAAGCGAATTCGCGAGCTCGAGAAGCCTGTCGTCTGCGCCGTCAACGGCGTGGCGGCCGGGGCGGGAGCGAACCTCGCCTACGCGTGCGACATCGTGCTCGCGGCCCGGGAAGCGAACTTCATCCAGGCTTTCTGCAAGATCGGTCTCATACCGGACAGCTCAGGGACTTTCTTCCTTCCGCGGCTCGCGGGCTTTGCCCGTGCGTCAGGCATGGCGTTGTTAGGCGACAAGGTCAGTGCAGAGCAGGCGCGAGACTGGGGTCTCATCTGGCAGGTGTACGACGGCGCTGAGCTCATGCAACGTGCACGTGATCTCGCGCGCCAGCTCGCACAGCAGCCGACGCGCGCCTTTGCTCTCACCAAACAGGCCCTGAACGCGTCGCTCACGAACGACCTCGCGGCGCAGCTCGACGTCGAGGAAGAGTTGCAGCGTCAGGCCGGCCGCACGCGTGACTTCGCCGAAGGTGTGCGCGCGTTTCTGGCGAAGCGTCCGCCTGCCTTCGAGGGGCGTTAGGCAAGGGATGTCTGAACGCAAGCCCGTTGTCGGCGTGTTAGGGGCAGGCGCCATGGGGGCCGGCATCGCCCAGATCGCCGCGCTTCGCGGACATACGGTCGTTCTCGCTGACGCGCAGTCCAGTGCGTGCGATTCGGCTCGCGCCCGCATCATCAAATCGCTCGCGCGAGAAGTCGAAAAGAACCGGCTGCAGCACGCTGACGTCGACGCGGCGCTCGAGCGGCTCCTGGTGACGCACCTGGATTCCACGCGTGGTTATGACGCTTTCGGCGCCTGCGACATGGTTATCGAGGCGATCGTGGAGCAACTCGACGCCAAGCGCACCGCGTTTCGGCAGCTCGAGGCCGCGGTACCGGGCGAGTGCATTCTCGCGAGCAACACGTCTTCACTATCCATCGCGGCCATCGCGGCGGCGTGCGAGCGGCCGCACCGCGCGTTAGGCGTTCATTTCTTCAATCCCGCGATGGTCATGCCGCTGGTCGAGATCGTGCCCGGCGTGCGCACGGATGCTGCAGTCGTCGCGACGGCCCGCGGCATCGTGGACGGCTGGGGAAAGACGACGGTGCTCGCGCTCGACACACCGGGCTTCATCGTGAATCGCGTGGCACGACCGTATTACGGCGAGGCGCTCCGCATTCTCGATGAGGGGCTTGCCGGAATCAGCGACATCGATTGGGCGATGACGACGTTAGGTGGCTTCCGCATGGGCCCATTCGAGCTGATGGACTTCATCGGCCATGATGTCAACTACGTAGTCACCGAAAGCGTCTGGGCCGCGCTGTACTACGATCCGCGCTTCAAGCCATCGTTGACGCAACGGCGACTGCTGGAGGCGGGTCTGCTCGGGAAGAAATCGGGACGCGGGTTCTATGACTACGCGGACGGCGCCGAACGGCCGGGAGCAAGGGAGGACCGCGCGTTAGGTGCTCGCGTCGTCAATCGGATCCTCGCCATGCTTGTGAACGAGGCTGTCGACGCCGTCTACCATCGGATAACGACAGTTGCCGATATTGAAGTCGCGATGACAAAGGGAATGAACTACCCGAAGGGTTTGCTGGCCTGGGGAGAAGAGATCGGTCTCGACAAAGTGCTGGCCGAGATCGACAGGCTGCACGACGAGTATCACGAGGACCGCTATCGCGCGAGCGCGCTTCTGCGGCGCATGGTCCGTGAACGCGAGAGTTTTGTCGGTGAGTGACGCGAGCATGGCGGCCGCCAAGGCGCCTAACGCGCAACGGCTCGCCGAGCGCATTCAGCAGGCGATGCTCGCGCGCGACACGTTCAGCCGTTGGCTCGGCGTCGCCGTGACCGACATCGGGCCAGGGACCTGCACCCTGACCATGACCGTGCGCGGCGAGATGCTGAACGGCTTCGGTGTGGCGCACGGCGGGATCGTGTTCTCGGTCGCCGATTCGGCGTTCGCCTTCGCGTGCAACACGCATGGCCGCGTCACTGTCAGCATCGAGAATTCCATTACGTATCCCGTGGCCATTCGCGAAGGCGATGTTCTCACCGCAGTGGCGCGCGAAGAAGCGGCGTCGGAGCGGTTAGGCTATTATCGAGTAGACGTCACGCGCCAGGGCGGCGAGCTGGTCGGCTTGTTCCGCGGGACCGCGTACCGTACGCTCAAAGAGCACTTTCCGCCCGCGCCTAACGAAGCTGCTGTACCCAGTCCGTCATGACTCACAAACTTCCGCAAGACGCCTTTCTCGTCGACGGCGTGCGCACGGCGATCGGCGCATTCGCCGGCAGCCTGGCGCAGGTGCGCCCGGACGATCTGGCCGCGCACGTCATCAAGAAGCTGCTGGAGCGCTATTCCAACTTCGATCGCGAGCAGATCACCGACGTGATTCTGGGCTGCGCGAATCAGGCCGGCGAAGACAATCGCAATGTCGCGCGCATGGCGCTCTTGCTCGCTGACCTGCCGCTGTCGATCCCGGGTCAAACGGTCAATCGGCTGTGTGCCTCAGGGCTGACTGCCGTGGCGACGGCAGCTGCGGGCGTTAGGCTCGGCGATGGCGATGTGTATGTGGCCGGTGGCGTCGAGAGCATGACGCGCGCGCCGTATGTCATGTCCAAAGGTTCCACCCCGTTCGCGCGCGACGCTCAACTGTTCGACACGTCGATCGGCTGGCGCTTTGTGAATCCCAAAATGCGCGAGTGTTACGGCACAGACGCGATGGGCGAAACGGCTGAGAATGTCGCCCAGCGCTATGCTGTCGCGCGCACCGATCAGGATGCGTTCGCCGTGCGCTCTCAGCAAAAGGCGGCCGATGCAGTGCGACGCAAGCGGCCGGCACAGGAGATCGTGCCGATCAGCGTGCCGGGCCCGAAAAAAGCGCTGGCATTCGATTTCAGCGTCGATGAATTTGCCAAGCCGGATACAACGGTCGAAGCGCTAGGGAAACTGCGTCCGGCATTCCGTCACGACGGTAAGGGGTCCGTCACCGCGGGTAACTCGTCAGGCATCAACGATGGCGCTGCCGCGCTGCTCGTCGCCTCCGAGGAAGGCGCCAAGGCGTTAGGTGCCGAGCCGCTGGCGCGCGTCGTTGCCACCGCGAGCGCCGGGGTCGAGCCGCGCGTCATGGGGATCGGTCCCGTCCCCGCAACTCGCAAAGTGCTCGAAAGAGCCGGTCTCAAGCTCGACGACATCGCTGTGATCGAGCTCAACGAAGCCTTCGCGGCACAGGTGCTGGCCTGCACGCGCGAGCTTGGGTTGCCAGACGACGATCCACGCGTGAACCCGAACGGCGGCGCCATCGCTCTCGGTCATCCGTTAGGCATGTCCGGAGCGCGGCTGGCGCTCACCGCCGCGCTCGAGTTGCGCGAGCGCAAAGCGCGTTATGCGCTCTGCACGATGTGCGTCGGCGTGGGGCAGGGCGTCGCGATGATTCTCGAGCGGCCGTAGCGGGTTACAGCGGCAACCAGTACGTCGCTTTGATCGAGAAGAAGTTGTCGCCGGCTGCGCGCGTCGTGTGCCACATGGAGCGCATGCCGACAGGACGGCCAGTCAGTTCGCTCGCAAGCTTATTCTGCTGCCACACGAGAAATAGTGTGCTTCCGGGATTCCACTCCCATCGCATCACCATGTTCGTTCGCAGCGACAGCACGTGGAAATCCACGGGCTCGACCGTGAACGTCGAGCTGCCGTCGCTGATAGTGTGCGAGCCGTCGCTCTCTCGACGAATCGAAGTGCCGTTCGTTCCGTAATAGCGCAACTCGCGGCTGCGCGGCGCTTCGAGCTCACCGAAGTCACGGTAATGACCGTCGGCAGCGAATGGTTCGGCGTACGCTTCGAGCGTGAGCGTCGGAGAGAACGCGTAGTTCGCGCGCAGTCGGGTAGATAGCGTGGTACGATCGACGTATGCGAATACCCAGCGACTGTCGAGAAAGCGCGCGAGCGAGTCTTCAAACGTCCCCACGTACTGCCGCGGCTCTGTCACGCGAGAGTAGTTAGGCTCGATTGAAAGCTGCCATCGGTCCGTCGGACGCAACGTGAGCTGCGCGCCCGCGCTGTGGCGCTGCCCGCCGAACTCTGAACGACCGACGCGGCCGTTGACGCGCCAGCCCGTGCGACTGTTGCCTGAATTGTTCAGCCGCACTTCTTCGCTCCAACCGTGTCCGGTCCCCATGGACGGCCCGCCGCGCGTCAGCGTCGCGCTCTGCGCCCGAAGTGTGAACGTTGTGCCTACGCTCAGTTGCAAGAAGTTCTTGAACGTGAGCGTTGTCTGTTGATGCCAATTCTCCGATTGTTTTTCTCCGCCGTAGTTCCAGCCACCGCGAGTGTCGAATCCCAGGCGCCAGTTCTGCAAATAGCGTCCTGGCAGTGTCTCCCGGATCTGAATGTCGGCGTTGTACTCGATTTCATCGGCGCTATTCAAGCGCCCAACGTCGTTCAGCTCGAACCCAGGTGAATTGGTTTGGATCTGAGCGCCCCAGAGGATGCGACGTCCCGCATCCTTGTCGGCTCGCAGCGAGGCAGTGTGTCCACCTAACGAGGTTCGACGTGGATCGTAGGTGACATAGTCGGCGTCGGGGCGCTGGTAGTATCGCGCGCTCGACTCCTGCAAGCGCAGCATCGCCAGCGAGTCGCCTGCCACGTGGCTGAAGCCGTACCAGCCCGTAAAGGCGTACATCCCTTCCTTTAGCCGCCAGCGGAAATCGGCGCCACCGGTCACAGCTTCGCGCGGCAGGATGTCAGCCAGCGGATTCGCCGTGCCGAGGTCGCGTCGCACACCGGTGAGCGTCGCGCCGATCGTCGATGCCTGACTGCCAAGCTCCTGCTGCAGCCTAACGACCCCGTACGCTGTGAGCGGCTCGACAGCCACGCGCGACGTGCTGGCGCTTGCCAGGTTGAAGACCCGCGCGTGTTCCTCGCGCGTCACGGCGAACAGCGAACCCACTGACAGCCGCTTGTGCGTGCGTCCCGTGAGCTTTGCAGCGCCGAGGATCGTGCTGGAATGCGGTGTGTCCACGAAATCGCCTTCAGCCGCACCGTGCGGCGCCGCGCCGATGCGCCGCGAGTAGAAGTAACCCGGGCCTTGCCCGCGAATCAGCTCGTTCCCTTCGATGAAGAAGGGGCGCCGCTCGTCGAAGAACGTTTCGAATGCCGAGAGGTTCACTTCGGCCGGATCCGCTTCGACTTGCCCGAAGTCAGGGTTTACAGTCAGGTCCAGCGTTAGGTTCGATCCGATGCCTAGCTTGGCGTCCATGCCGACTCGCCCGGTGAACGGATCGTTGAACGGGTTGTGCGAATCGACTTTTGCGCGGTGCGTGGCGTCGGCAGCCACGTAAGGCACGAGCTCGACGGGTCGCTTTGGCTGGATGCCACGAATGCCGCGCAGCGTGCCGAAGCGCGAGACATAGCCGGTCTGCTGCTGGGGAATCAGCACCCAGCGCTCATTCTCGATCTTATCGGGGAGCAGGCGCTCGAACATCAGCCCCCAGACCTGCTCCTCCGCCGCCGTAAATCGAAGTTGCGCGAACGGGATGCGCATTTCGGCGCTCCACCCGGTCGAGTCAATCGTCGCCCTTGCGTCCCAAACCGGATTGTACTGACTCGAGACGCCATCGGAATCGGAGTCGCGCGAGAGGTAAAGGTCGCCTTTCACTCCGGCAGCCGAAATTGTAAAAGCGACCGCGGTGCGCCGATCGAGATACGTGTCGAGCACCAGCGCGAATCGTTCGGCGTTGCCGGTGCCGTCGCGGCGGGTCATTGGCCGCGCGATCAGACGGGG
>CBQVAZ010000069.1:0-10868 GCA_967720205.1 uncultured Gemmatimonadaceae bacterium
ACCGACGGCGACCCGATGGTTAGGCCGGCGCGTGTGCGCGCAGAGATCTGGTGACCCGCGCGCAGACAGCAATCATTGCCTAACGGGCACACGCGCGCGGCGATAAGCGGACGGCGTCTCACCATAACGTTCGCGGAACTTCCCGCAAAAGTGCGGTACGCTCTTGAAGCCGACGCCGTACGCCACCTCGCTCACGTTGATCGACGTCTCGACCAGCCACTGTGCCGCCTGAGCGAGACGGTACTCCCACAAGGCGTCCATCGGCGACTTTCCGAGCAGAGGCTCGAGTTTCCGGTACAGCGTGCTGCGACCCATCCCCATCGCCGACGCCATCGTGTCGACTCCGAAGTCCTCGTCGGCCAGGTTCGCGCTAAGTACTTCCCCAAACGACTCCAGCAGCGCGCGATCCGACGCATCGTGCGGCGGCTCCAGCACGGGAAGGCTGATGGTCGGCAATGGTTGATTCGCCGCACTGAACCGCTCGCGCACACGGCGTCGGGATTCGATGAGGTTGTCGGCGCGAATCATCAACTCCACGAGATCCACCGGCTTCGTTAGGTAGGCGTCCGCACCGCCTGCCAAACCCGCGAGCCGCGAATCTCGCGAGGCTTTCGCCGTCAGCAAAATTACCGGGATGTAATCGGTCTCCGGATCGCTCTTCACTGCGCCGCATAACGACTGCCCGTCCATCTCGGGCATCATTACATCGCTCACGATCAGGTCGGGCGTGTGCTCACGCGCCAACTCGAGCGCGCGCACGCCGTTCTCCGCAGTGAGCACGCGATAGCGCTCGGCGAGATGTTCTCCCAGAAACTCCAACAACTCGACATTGTCTTCCACCACAAGCACCGTCCGACTGTCCTTCGCCGCGTCATGCTGCACGTGGGGAACAGATGCCACTCGCTCGGCCACTCTTTGGCGGTCGGTCTGGCGCACCGCGTGCTCGCCTGAGACCATCATGTCACCGGTCGCGAGCGGAAGCCTAACGACAAACATGCTCCCCTGGCCGATGGCGCTCTCCAGCGTCACGCTCCCTCCGTGCAACGCGACGAGCTCGCGTACTAACGCGAGCCCGATCCCTGTCCCCTCGTGCGCCCGCCGCGAAGAATCATCTACCTGGTAAAAACGCTCGAATACACGCGAGTGAAATTCGGGAGCGATACCCGGCCCCGTATCCTGCACTTCGATGACCACGGTGCCGTCGCCGTTGGTTTCCGTTCTGGCGCGAAGCTCCACCGATCCGCCGTTAGGTGTGAACTTGAGCGCATTGCCTACGAGGTTGCCAATGATCTTCTCCATCTGATCGGGATCGTAACGCACGCGCAGACCACCCACGGGACACGACAGACGGAACGCAATCCCGCGTCGCTCGGCCAACGATGCGAACGAATCGGTCATGCGTCTGAGCAGCGGCAGCAGGTCCCTGACCTCGGCGCTCAATTGCAACGTCCCTGACTCCAGCCGGGCGATGTCGAGCAGCTGTTCTACGAGTTGGAGGAGACGCCGAGCATTGGCGAGGACGCCTTCTAATCGGCCGTGTGCCGTCTTCGGAAGCTCGCCCCAACGACCGTCGCGCAAGTCTTCGACAGGTCCGACGATCAGCGACAGCGGCGTGCGAAATTCGTGGCTGACGTTCGCGAAGAAACGCGACTTCGCCTCGTCAAGCGTTCGCAGCTTGTCCGCCTGTTCGGCCACTATCTGCAAAGCGGTCGCAAGCCTGGCTGTGCGCTCGTCGACCGCGCGCTGCAGCGCCAGCTCACGGAGGCGCGATCCGCGCTCGCGAAAGCTCAACACCATCCAGCCTAACGAAGCGGCCAACAGCAGAAGAAGTACGTAGAAGGCTGCGGTCTCATGGAAGAGCGCCGGAACGACGAATTGCAGCGTGGCGTCCGCCGCACTTAGAACGCCACCGCCGTTGGTGGCGCGGACGCGGAACGTATGCGCTCCCGGCCCAACATTATTGTATGTCACCTCGCGGCTACTGCCGGCGTAGATCCAGTCATCATCCACGCCATCGAGGCGATACTCATAGCGCACGGCCGCGGGGTTTCGCATTGCGGTCGCTGTATAGCTAATCGTCAACCGGCGCGCACCTCTCGTTAGGCTGCGCCCTGCATCGGCGCCTGCGATAGTATCGCGGGTCGTGCGGAGCTCCAGCACATGAACTCGCGGCGGCTCACGATCGAGCGCGAGCGCCGCGGTGGGATCGACAACTGCCGCCCCAACGATTGTGGGGAACCAGAAGCGACCCGCTCGGTCACGCACTCCCGGGAAGCCGACTGTCTCCGGCGAGATGAGGCCGTCGTCGCGTGCATACGTCGCAGCTCGCACTCGACGTACCGTGCCGGCGAAGAACGCCTCGAGCTCACGACGGGCGACTCTGTGTATGCTGCGATTCCCGCCCATCCAGAGGTTGCCGGCAGCATCTTCCAAGAGACTCGTCACCACGTCGTCGCCGAGTCCATCCTTCTCGGTGACCGCGCGGAATTGACCGTCGCGGAAGCGCACCAAACCTCCACCATAGGTTCCAAGCCAAACTGTCCCGTCGGCGTCCGCGAGCACGGCGCGCAGCGCGCTTTTTGGGAGTCCATCCTTGTCTGTATAGGTGGTGACTCGGCCGTCACGCACACGAATCAGCTTGAATCGCAAGTCATCCATCTTGACGACTGCCCACAGCGATCCATCGCGAGTCGCTATCATTGCCCCGACGCGTCCAACCGCAACTACGGAGTCGCGCAGAATCGCTGTTCCGCTATCCGACAGTGCGACTCGATACACGTTAGGCCCGGCCGCATACCAGATGGTCTCGTCAGTTGGAACGGCCGCGAAGCTGTAAGCTCCTCGGTGCGGCAGAAGTCGTACGGCTCCGCCGCCTTCGCCTCGTGTGCGTTCAGGCTCTGCTGCATAGGGCGACCACCATGACCTCCCACGGCGATCGGTGAACACTTGAGCCAGGAGGAGGTCGGGTCGGCTCGGCCCAAACGGGCGCCGTTCACCTCGCGCGCTGTACGACACAACACGTCCGGCGGCATCCCACATCAGCACGGTGCTGTCAGGCGCAGGCTCAAGGAAAGCATTCTGCGAGATGCGCGGCGTGACTGTGCGGAACGGGAGGGGACAGGCACGCATGAGTGAGAGTCCGGCTGCCCACACACATGCCCCTTCAACATCGAACCGCCCGCCGTCCATTGGGACAACCGATTGCAGGACAGGACGGCTGCTTCCTTCCTCATACGCTTCAACGGTGTCGGGCGCCGGAGAAATCCAAAGCAGCCCATTGCCACCCACGATGACAGAGCGCGGATTGGCCACAGACGGAAGCGTGGCGACGACGCTGCCGTCGGTCCGAACAAGTTGCCGTACACCTCCTCGCGCTTGCATAACGAGCAACTCACCGTTCTGTCCTTGAGTGATCAATTCGGCGTTTGCGACAGGGACGCGCGATGCTGCCTCGCCGATCTGCCTCAGAACGTGCGCGGAGTCGATGATCCAAACGCGTCCGGCCGCATCGCGGCGCGGCCTACCAATGCCTAACGGGACGAGAGACGTAAGCTGTTCGTGGACAGTCCCGCCGCGCCGCAGCCGCCAGATCCCAGTCGGGCCGCCGCCATACAACACGCCACGACCGTCCTGAACGATCCACCAGAACCACGGCGGCTGAGGCGGAGGCGGAACGACCAGAATTGTCTTCTCGTGGATGTGCGCGAAAACGGCGAAGCCTTCGTCGAGGATCCAGAGCGTATCCGCGAGGCCTGCGTGGAGCTGAGCGACGCGCCTGACGAGCACGTTCTTCGCGATTGCGGAGTAATTGCGGAACTCATGGCCGTCGAAGCGTGTGAGCAGTCCGCCGGTCGCGATCCAAATGAATCCGTCGGTAGTCCGGACGAAGTCACTGATCGCTTGACTCGGGAGCCCATGCTCGGTGGTGAACGACTCGATTCGATAGCCGCTCGCTGACTGCGTTTCGGCGGCGCGCGCGGCTAGCCCGAGGCTTAGGGCGAGGGGAATGAGCCTGCGGGGGGATAGGCACATACTGGCTCGCGCAGATCATAGCCCCAGCTACGCGTGCGCCGCGAGATGAATTCTTGCCTTGCTGTCTCGAATTGTTCGCGCGGCGGCTCTGTGGGACGCAGGCGCATGACTTTGGAACGCACCCGTTCAGTGAACGACGCGGCGCGCGGTAGCGTCCCCGCGCCTGAACCCCGCAGTACCGCCTTCCATTGAACGACCGTTCAAAACAACACGCGGAGGAAACGTGCGTCCGACGATGCTCATTGGCGTGGCCGTCTTTGCCTGGGTCACTGCACCTACTAACGCTGCCGGTGCTCAGAGCGAGGTGTGGATAGGGACCGCTCCCTCCTGCTCCGCAACCCCAAGCGACTGCACGCGGCGGGGCATGGACTACGTGCGGAGTGACAAGTCTGGCGGTGGCAGCGCCTGTTGGAGCGGCACCAAAGTGCTCTGCCGCGCGCGTCCGCAAACGACGTCTAGTGATGTCGTTGATGTGTGGATCGGGACAGGACCTACGTGCAGCGCGAGTGCGGAGGACTGCACGCGGTCCGGCTTGAGCTTTGTCCGCGCAGATGCCAGCGGCGACGGCGCTCGCTGCCTAACGGGTACCAAGGTACTGTGTCGCGGCCAGCGCGCCTCGTATCAACCGCAACCTCAGGGCGTGCAGTTGCCTTCGATGTCCTGCCCCGACATGGCGATGAAATGTCCCACGGGCGAACCCTTTACGCGCGGCACTAGCTGGGATGGCGGTCGAATGTGTCGGCCGAGCAATGCGATGGCTACAGTGCTGAACAACAGGTGCCCGCGCCCATATGCCGGCGATACCAGGCTTACCACGGAGGGGACGAGGACGGTCGAAGCGAACTGGAATGGCGCTGCCATTCAGCCCCAAGCCTGCAACGCCGAGACCGGGGATGTCAGCATCAGAAAGGAGTACTCGGAGCTCTTCAACGACGCGTGCATCATCCACGATCTCTGCTACCGAACGGCGCGAGGCAAGGGCACATGCGACGGCGAATTCCTCGCGAACATGCAGGCGGTATGCTACAAGGTCGATGTTCTCATGTTGGCCGGAGGAGTAACGGTAGGCGCATGTCTAGCGGTCGCCAATGCGGGTTGGGTAGGCGTGAATACGGCAGGCCAGTCGGCATATAACGACGCTCAAAAAACCTTCCACCTAACGAGTGTAGCTCCTACTCCAGCTCCGCCGCCGCCACCACAGCCAACGCCCTCGCCAGTTCCGCCCCCTGCGCAGAACAACTTGGCGCTGAACAAACCCACTAATCAGTCGAGTACAGCGTTCGGTGGAGACGCGTCGCGCGCCGTCGATGGGAATATGGACGGCACTTATAACAACGGATCTGTAACGCATTCTGATCTCGAGAACGGCGCGTGGTGGATGGTGGACCTCGGAGCTGAGTACCTGATCCAGAATGTGACGGTCTACAATCGGACCGACTGCTGCAGCGAGCGGCTCAGCGCGATGGTTCTCGAGGCAGGGCGTGCGGAGTGGCCTCAGAGGTCGGTCCGCGCGCAGCGGCCGATCGGAGCGCAGCCGGTGAGCACTGCGGAATTCGGGACGGCATCGGGGCGCTACATCTATATCGTGAGCACGAGCAACAACTACCTCAGTCTCGCTGAGGTTGTTGTCACTGGCACTCCGAGATGAGCGCCAGCGCCCACGCCCACACCCACACCGCCGCCGAGTGGAGCCGGCGTCGTGCGGTGCGACCGCCCAAGCTCATCGGAATGGCTTTGGCTCTGGCGATTATCCCGTTAGGTGCCGCGCAAGCTCAAGAGAAGTGGATAGGGACCGGTCCCTGGTGCGCCGCGACGCCGAGTGACTGCGCAGCTCAGGGAATGGTGTATGTGCGCAGCGACAAGTCGGGCGACGGTGCCGCGTGCATGCGCGGCACCAAGGTGCTCTGTCGCGCGCGCACGGCCGCATCCAATGACATCATCGAAGTGTGGGTCGGAACGGCGCCGGCGTGCGCGGCTAGCGCGCAGGACTGTGTTGCGATGGGCATGACCTGGGTGAGGAACGACGAGAGCGGCGACGGCGCCAGATGCCTAACGGGCAACAAGGTGCTCTGCCGTGGGCCACGTTCATCGGCTCCAAAGCCCACTCCAACACCAACACCGACTCCAACTCCGCCGCCTCCACCGACTCCAATACCACCCCCGGTTCAAAACAACATCGCAGTGAACAAACGCGCGGCGCAGTCGAGTACCGAACTCGGCGGCGACGCGTCACGAGCGATCGACGGCAATATCGACGGTGACTTCTCGAGAGGGTCGGTGACGCGCACCGCCTTGCAGAGCGGCGTCTGGTGGATGCTCGACCTCGGCGCGGCGTATCGCATCGAAAGCATTCACGTCTACAACCGGACCGACTGCTGCGGCGAGCAGCTGAACAACGCAATCGTTGCCGTAACGACCACCGAGGGGTGGCCTAACGCGAGCGCGAGTTTTCAGCAACAGTTAGCGTCGCGACCTGTGAACGACTTCTACAACGTTGGGGCTTCGGGTCGATACATCTACATCGCGAATCCGGGACAGGCCGCTCTCAGTCTGGCGGAGGTCGCAGTGACGGGCGTGTTGGCCCCCACTCCTCAACCTCCGCCTCCGCAACCACCGACGCCAAAGCCGCCCGCAACGGTATGTCCAGCGCCGGCAACGCCGCCGTTAGGCGATCCCAGCAACCTCGCGTTCAACAAGCGCACACTTCAGGCCACCACGCAAATCGGTAGCGAATCGTTCCGCGCCGTTGACGGGGATATGCAATCCGCGGCGGTCAGCAAAGGGGTAATCCCCCAAGGCTGGTGGATGGTCGATCTCGGCAACAAATACCAGATCCAGACTGTTGCCGTAAACGGTCAGGCCGCGAGTTCAGCGGGGATAATACTGACGGCCACCGAAGCATGGCCACTCCGCGATACTCGCGGGAGTCAGCAGTTGCTCATGGGAAACACCGTAACCTTCGCGGGAGCCGTAGCCCGCTACGTGTACTTTGTATCCGCGTCAGACCTAACGATCACGGAAGCGCGGGTCACCGGGACTCCGTATAGCAACAATATTTCTTCTAACCTAGCCCTCCAAAAAAACACGGCGCAGTCGAGCACTGAGTGCGGTGGAGTATCGTCGCGCGCCGTTGATGGAAACACGAACGGTCGTTGGGCGAGCGGATCGGTGACGCACACCGCACTGCAGCAGGATGCCTGGTGGGTGGTCGACCTCGGCGCCGAGCACCCAATCGACAGCTTGGTGATATACAGCAGGACTGACTGCTGCGGCGACCAGACAAACGCTATGGTTGCGATCACGTCGAACGAGGGATGGCCTAACAACTCGACGGTCCGCTTCGCGACGCCCCTCGGCATTCTTCAACCAGTCGTCACGGTCAGAAGATCGGTGTCGGGCCGCTACGTCTACATCGTAAACACTGGAAACGCTCCGCTCACCTTGGCTGAAGTCATCGTGTGGGGGCGGTGACGACATCGTCGCGTTTGAGCCTTGTGGGGCTCGCCTTCTTAGCAGTGCTGTGGGGCTGCGCGGGCCAGCCCACCGCCAGATCGCCGCACGTGCAAGGGAGACTGGTGTCGCTTCAGCAGCGGGGCCAGTCTCCCGGCCGCGTACGCCTAACGCTCCACATTCGAGAAGGATGGCACATCGGAGCGCCGGGTTCGCGGAGCGGCGGATTGCCGACGCGGATCGCGTGGAAACTGCCTAACGGTTGGTCGGTTGCCGGCGAACAGTGGCCACAGACCGAGCGCTTGCCCGTGGCCGGCGATACGATCAGCACGCTTTCCGGTGCTGTCGACATCGACGCCGTGCTCGTACATGACGCGGCAACGAAGTCCGGCCCCATCACAGCAGTCGTTACATACGGAGCCTGCAAGAACATCTGCGTTCCGGGGAAGCTCACGCTCGCGCTGGATGCGTTCCCAACACTAACGAGAGAATCGCACGATGACTGAGCCCACGAATGGCAATCCTTCGCCCAACAACGAAGTACTGAACCTTCGCATCAAGCGATCGACGATCTACGGCGCATTTGGCTTGCTGATCGGCTTCGTGCTCGGGTTTTCCGCCGACCGTTTTCTGCTCCAGTCTCGTGGTGTGACCACGGTGACGGCAAATGGAGATACAGCGAACAACCCAACCGGTGTGCGCCGCGAGTTTTCAATCAAGGGCCGGCCGACGCGTGGACCTGACAATGCGCAGGTCACGATCGTTGAGTTCACCGATTACGAGTGCCCGTTCTGCCGACAGCACGCGAGGCAGACATTACCCACTCTCCTCACACGCTACGGCGACAAAGTGCGATATGTCGTCATGAACTACCCGATCCCGGCGCTGCACGCGAATGCGATCACGGCAGCTGAGGCGGCCGAGTGCGCAGCGGAGCAGGGGAAGTTTTGGGAATATCACGACGACCTCTTCGGCGCCGATAGCCTAACGAGGTCCACCTTGAGCGCGATTGCGGCGCGACACAATCTCGATCAGCGTGTCTTCGCGACCTGTGTCGATACGCATGCGCAAGCGGAGTTGGTGCAGCGGCACATGGCGCTCGGCGATTCGCTGCGTGTGAGCGGGACTCCGTCGTTCTTCATCAATGGCCGGATGTACGAAGGCGCATTATCGCTCCCCACCTTCCAAACGTTGCTCGATTCGTTACTAGCAGCGAGACGCTGATCAGAGCCAGTCGTATCCAGCTGCCCCGGTTTCGTGCGATTAACGCAACCGGTTCTTCGTGAGGACGCGAACTATCTCAGCCTCGCCGGAGACGAGGTCACGAGAAGCCTCGCCGCGACGAATCAGCGCTAGAGATGATGGGCCGAGTCCACGAACGCTGCTTCGCGGGCTCGACACCGGTAATCATGATGAGGCCGCATCTTAGCCGCAGCTCTCTGCGGCTATTTGACTTACGGTCAAAGGGCGCCGTAAGGTCGAGGCCGGTCCGGCGTATGCGACGACACCTTCGGATCATTCGTCGCCTGCCCCGCGGACAACTCGCGAGTACTGGAGGTTCTATGCGCCGAACAACGTTATGCGGCGTCGCTCTTGTTGTTATGGCGTGCGCAGAGGAGACCGGCCCTAACATCAGCGACGTGTCGGGGCTGAGCATCACTCGGGTCGAAATCTCGCCCAAGCTGGACACGATGTTCGTGCCTGACACCGCGCGGGCTACCGACCGCCTGCAGATGACGGCGCGCGTCTTTGGCTGGGCTGGGGAGATCGCGGGAGTAAGGGTGGCGTGGTCGTCGTCCAATACGGCCGTGGCGACCGTTTCTGAGACGGGGCTCGTGACTCCGACAGGTTTTGGGACGACAGAGATCACGGCGTCGGCGACGAAGGTCGCCAAAGCGACGATCACTGTGTCATCGGCGACGCGCGCGATGCAGGTCACGCCGGGCGTAGATACGATCTTTGTGGAAGATCCGATCGCTCTGCGAGATACTCTGCGGCTCAAGGCGATGGCATTCGATGACGCTGGGGCCGTCGTGACCGGCACCAAGTTCTCCTGGACCTCGAGTACACCAGCAATTGCGACTGTCGATGCGACCGGGCTAGTCAGCGCCAAAGCGTTAGGCACGGCAACGATAACGGCGCAGTCGGGTGATCGGACGCGATCGGCGACACTGCGCGTGGCTCCCGTGGTGAAGGCGATTCAGGTGACGGCGGCTCAGACGACAGTGTTGGCGCGCGATACCGTATTAGTGACCGCTGTTGCGTTAGGCTGGGACGACAAACCGATGATAGGTCGAACCATAACGTGGACGTCATCCAATACTTTGATCGCGACGATTGATAGCAGTCGGCGAGCCATTTTCTTGCGCTCGGGGACGGCGAGGTTCACGGCGAAGAGCTCGCAGTCAACCGGCGAGGTGTCGGTGACGGCGCTCGAGCGTCAGTTGCAATCAGTATCCAGCGGTGACGATTTCTCCTGCGGCTTCGCGAACCTTGGCCGTGGCTATTGCTGGGGCGTCGGCGAGTTGGGTCAGCTGGGATCGACGGCTGATAGCGCCTGCTTTGACGGTGTTTCACAGGTGCGAGGTGGTGGCCGATTCGCATGTACCCTTGCGCCCAAACGGCACGCCGGAGCGGCGCTCGAGTTCTTGGCTCTTGATGCGGGCGGTAATTCGGCCTGCGGCATCACGCGCGATAAGCTGATCTACTGCTGGGGAGACGACACGTTCGGGCAGATCGGCCATGGAGCGAGGGGTGCTGCTGTGCAGCCGAGCCTCGCTAGCGTTGGTCAGGAGCGATTCGACTCAATCACTGTGGGCCGCGCGCACGCGTGCGCTCTGAGCACCGCGCGCCAGGCGTATTGTTGGGGGCGAGACTCGTTAGGCCAACTCGGTGACGATCGCTTCGTGAACAGCACCACACCAATTCCCGTGGTGGGCGGGCGCACATTCAGTGCGATCTCCGCCGGCGGAGAACACACGTGCGGAATCTCCGGTGGTCAGGCGTTCTGCTGGGGTAGCAACGTTCAAGGGCAGCTCGGCAATGGAGCGATCGGTGTGCACAGCGCGGTTCCGGTGGCCGTCGCAGGCGGTCACACCTTCACGGCCATAAGCGCGGGCTGGCATCACACGTGCGCCCTAACGAGTGGCGGGCAAGTCATGTGCTGGGGCTCCAACAGTAATGCGCAGGCGTCGGGGAGCGGAGTTGGCTCTGGCCCAATGGCGCAACCGACGCCAGTAGGAAACGCGACGTACACAATGATCTCGTCCGGTACCTATCACTCGTGCGCCCTCGCGGTGGGAGGCACAGTTTCGTGTTGGGGTTGGAATGAGTGGGGACAGGCCGGCAATGGTACGACGAGCATTGCGGCGCCGGCCGCAGCCGTC
>CBQVAZ010000070.1:0-10828 GCA_967720205.1 uncultured Gemmatimonadaceae bacterium
GTAGTTGACCTTACAGATATCGTTCGATGACAACACCATGCCCGGTGTCTTTGACAGCAAAGCCGCGGGCTTCGACTTCCTGCCGCAGCGCGTCGGCAGCGGCGAAGTCGCGCGCGGTGCGCTTCTCGCGACGCTCAGCCAGTCGCGCCAGCGCCCAGTCGATCTCGGCCTGCACGCTCGGCGCAAGCTCGTTAGGCTTCTCCGCTGTTACCGCGCCATCGTGCCCTACGGCGATGCGCACGACTTCGGGGACGATGTCCAGGATGCCGTTCACCGCCGCGAAGACGCGGCGCGCCGTCTGCAGCGCCGCATCGTCGCTGCCGCGGCGATCCAGCTCCGCGTTCCCGCGCTGAACGAAAGCGAACAGCGCCGCGACAGCTTCAGGGGCGTTGAGGTCGTCGTTCAGCGCGGCGCGGAACGCGCCTTCGCATTCTTCCGCGGCAGCGGCAAGCTCCGGAGTGCCGCCTAACGCGGCATCGAGACGATGCTTGAACTCGCCCACTCGGCGCACAGCCTCGAGCGACCCCTCGAGCGCGGGCGCCGACAGATTGATCTGCTTGCGGTAGTGTGTGCTGAACACGAAGTGGCGCAAAGCGGCGGCGGAAATCCCTTGATCGCGCAGATCCTGCACGTTGGCCACGTTGCCAACGCGCTTTGCCATCTTGGATCCGTCGATCATCAAGAACTCGCCGTGGCACCAGAAGCGCGAGAACGGCTTACCCGTCGCCGCTTCGCTCTGCGCGATCTCGTCTTCGTGATGCGGAAAGACGAGATCCACTCCGCCGCAGTGAATGTCGAGCGTAGCGCCGAGGTACTTCATCGCCATCGCAGAGCACTCGAGGTGCCAGCCAGGACGGCCGCGACCAAATGGCGCGTCCCACGCCGCGCCGGTGGCTTCGTCTTCCGCCTTTGCGGCTTTCCATAACGCGAAGTCCTGCGCGTTTTCTTTTGAGTAGTCGTCCTGCGCGACGCGCGCGCCGGCTTTGATCTCGCGCGTATCGAGCCGCGACAAGCGCCCGTACCCTGGGAAACGCGAAATCGCGAAGTACACCGACTTGTCATCGGCGACATACGCGATCCCCTTGTCGAGCAGCGTCTGCACCAGCGCGATCATTTCGGGGATGTGCGTCGTCGCCTTCGGATACACCTCCGCATCTTCGATGCGCAGGTATTTGCGATCGGCGTGAAAGATCTCGGTGACCGGCTCGGTCACTTGCGTGATCGTCTTTTTCTGCTCGAACGCGCGCTTGATGATTTTGTCGTCGACGTCGGTCAGGTTCATCACTTGGATGACGTCCCAACCATTGAGACGCAGCACGCGGCGCAGCAGATCCTCAAAGAGAAACGTGCGGAAGTTGCCGATGTGCGCCGGATTGTAGACCGTCGGGCCGCAAGTATATAGACGTACGGTTTTGCCGTCGGCCGGAGCGAACGGTTCGGCACTGCGCGTAATCGAATTGTAGAGTCTGAGACTCATGTGGTTGTTAGTTCGGCAGCCCGGGCGAACGCTGAGAAGCAGGACTAACGCATACACTGCTGCGCATCTGGGGCTCAGAATCTAATAGCCACGAGATCCTTGAACTTGTGTGCGGAGCCTCAAGTCGTCGGCGTTCGTTCAGCCAGCACTTTATGGCTCCAAGTACAGCGGAATTTCGACAAGGCGCTCGCGGATAGGATCGCCGATTGGTGGCGAGGGCTCGCGGGGAGGATCGACCACCGGAAGGGGTAACGTTAGGCGGGCAACAGGTGGGCTGGTGTCATTGCGCCAGACCTGTGGAATCGGCCGAAAGCGCGCCAGCGCGCGGAGGGCTCGAGTGACCGACAACACGTGAACCTCGTGCGAACGTGGACTGCCAGTCTATTTCGCGTCCACGATAGTGCCGCATCGTTTTCACGCCGCCCAGGAGAAACGCTTTCTACGACGTGCTGATGATGACGCTGTCGTAGTTGCGCTCGGGGAGATAAAGGATCTGAATCGTCGCGCCTCGATCCCAGCGATCGGCGATGACCGGGAGCACGAGATCGGAATCGCGGTGCGTGTGACCGTCTGCGTCGAACTCATAACGAACCTTTGAGTGTTTGACGCCGAACCCGACATCCTTGGGCGTGATCTCGATAACACGCGCCAGGGCTGGTGTCCCCTCGGCGATAAAGGTCGTGTAGCGCCGCCGGCGCCGAACCGCCATGCTCCAGAAGATCGCGGGGAGAATGCCGACCGTAAAGATCGAGAAGAACGCCGCCACCGCAACGTCTACTGCGTTCCACTGGGCGCCTGCTTTCTCCTCCGGATCCATCAGCTGCCACATGTTGTACGACATCTTCTCCCGCAGCTTCGCGTTGTCACCGAGTAGCTCGCGTGGGGCGGGGCCCAAGGACACCAGGGCTGATGTCGCGTTAGGTGCCGCAGCGCTATTTGTGCTCTGCCGGAGCACGATCGCGTTGCCGGCATAGAGCGCCGCGCGTGCGGCCTTGGCGGACACGTAACGATCGCCTGGCACGGATGCGAGCAACCGCTCCAGGACTGTGCGCAGCGGTTCACCACAGGGGAGCGCCGCAGGAACTTTGAGCCGGGCCGTGTCCGTCATAAAGTCGCTCGGCGGCCGGCCAGTAATCAGGTGCAGAAAAGTCGCGCCAAGCGCGTACAAGTCACTCGCCGGACTCGCCTGTCCCATGTACTGCTCGTACGGCATGTACCCGTACGTTCCAACCACCGTCGACCCGGTCTCGTCAGGCGAGCGAAAGACGTTGCGCACAGCACCGAAGTCCACCAACACCGGTGCGCCGCCGTTCCTAACGATGACATTCGCAGGCTTGATATCTCGATGTAACACGGGCGGCACGCGCGTGTGCAGGTAATCGAGCACGCCGAGCAGCTCAGCGAACATGTCCAGCACAGCTTCGCGATCGACGTGCCGACGCTCAGCGATCATCTGCGCGATGGACACTCCTTCCACGTATTCCATCGCGAGGAAGGCCGCTTCGGTTCCTTCCCACGTCGCGCGAAACGTCTCGTAGATCGCAGGCACGCCGTGGTGGCGCAGCTCGCGCAACACCGCCCCTTCGCGCTCGAACAACTCGTACGCCTTCCAGTCCGGCGCCGTTTGAGGTCGCAGGACTTTGAGCGCGACTTGGCGTTGGTCGCGCAGATCTCGCGCGAGCAACGTGCGCGCAAATCCGCCAGCGCCGAGCGGACGGATTATCTCGTAGCGGCCGGCAACTGGTTCGGATTGCATGGCCGAGGAATCGCGCGCTCGTTAGGGCTTGCTGCTCTCGGGGAGTCGAACGGAAAGGACGTCGATGGCGTCCACCTTCGAAACGCCGCCGTCCGGCGCCGGCACCTGCAGCACGAGTGGTCGGTCTCGCACAATTCTGCGGAGCCCTGGCTGCTCGTACAGCCGGTTCACCAGGATGCGTCGCACGAGCACCATCGTCGTCGCCAACAGAGGCAAAGCGACGATGAGGCCGGCGGGACCGAGGAAGCGCCCCGCTAGGAGGACGGCGACCATGGACAGCACGGGCGGAATGTGCACGTGCCTCGCGACGATGAGCGGCACCACGAGATTCGCTTCGACAACGTGCACCACGACGCCTAACAAGATCACGAGGAGGGCGTGCCCCCCAGGGCCGAGTCCGGCGAAGCCCGGTCCGCCCATCACGAACAGCGCGGGCAGCACTGTCGATACGAGCGTTCCGAAGAACGGCACGATCGCGACAGCGCCGGCGAACACGCCGAATGTGAGCGCGTACGGCACCTTCAGCAGCGTTAGGCCGAGCGCTGTGAGCGTGGCGAGGATGAACATCGCGAGAACCTGCCCCGCCATCCAGTTGCGCAGCGTGCTTCGCAGGTCTTTGAAGATCTCGCGCACGACGTCGCGGTGCACCGGCGGAAAGAGCGCGATCATCCACTCGCGGTAGAGCTGCGGCGTGAGCGCGAGGTAGAGACCCATCACGAACACGGAGACGATGTTGACGATTGCGTGGCCGACCGAGACAACACGAGGAACGACCTGGCCCGCCATCCCTTCGAGTTGGTGATAGAGCGTCTGCAGGATGCTGTTCTCGCCGGGACGGATCGTTTCGCGGAGGGACGGATAACTGGCCGCGAGTCGATCGAGCCCGCGCTCCCAGGCCTCGATATAGGACGGCAGCACGCGGATAAGCGCCTGCGTTTCCTCGACAAGCGGCGGAATGAGCGTGGCACCCAGCGCCGTGATCAGCGCAAGTGTGAAAAAGATCGCGATCGCGAAGGCGAACGGCCGCGAGACCGGTAGGCGCTTAACGATTTCGTCGGTCACCGCGCCGAGATAGACAGCGAAGAGCGACGCGATGAAAACGAGCAGGAAGATGTCCGCCGCTTTTCCGAAGAGCCACAGAAGCAGCAGCGTGGCAATCGTAGCTGCCAAGAGCACCGCAAAACGAAAACGCCCGGGTGACGGTTTCCCGTCGACCGCGGGCGTTGCGAGTGGCGTCGCGATTCGCGTCGTCACCCGCGCGTCTTCTCGTCGTGGGCGTCTTCGATATCCGCCTCGACGGTCTCAGCTTCCGTCTTGCCGCCTGCCCCGATCTGCTTGTTCCCCGCGGGGGCACCGCTCGGCAGCAGTCCCATCTTCTGCTTCAGAGCCATGAGCTGCATGTCTGCGCTCGCGGCGCCGGAGACTTTCTCCAGCTGCTTGAAGTCACGCTGCAAGCGATCGCCCGAAAACTCTTCGTCGATCTCGGCGGACGCTTTGATCTGGCGCTCGTTCTGTTCGATGCGCTCTTCCATGCGCGCGAACGCCTCGAACGCCGACTTCTCCGAAATAGACGACATCGTCTCGGCGATGCGCTTCTGTGCTTGCGCGCGGCGCTGCCTAGCGAGGAGCAGATTCTTCTTGCGCTTGGCTTCCTCGATCTTGTCATTCAAGTCGCGCAGCTGCGCGCGGAGCTTTTCGGTTTCGAGCTTATGCGATTGCCAGGTGACTTCAAGTGCCTGCGCGTGCGCCAGGTATTCACTCTGCCTAACAAGCGCTTGCTTGGCCATGTCGTCACGGCCTTCGCGCACCGCGAGCATGGCGCGCTGCTCCCACTCCACCGCTGACTTGGCTTCGGCGTCGGCCTGGTCGCGCAGCCGCTTCTCGTCCGCGATCGCCGCCGCGACCTGCTGTTTCGCCTTAACCAGCTGATCGCGCATGTCGATCACGATCTGGTTCAGCATCTTCTCCGGGTTTTCAGCGGAGGAGATGAGGTCGTTGATGTTCGATTTGATCAGTGAGGCAAAACGATCGAAGAGGCCCATGCTTACGCTTCCTCACGAAACGTGGCCAGCTCGCGCAGATGCGTTGCCAGCGCCACCGTTAGGCTTTCGTATGACGCCTGGAACTCCTCATAGTCGAGGTGCTCCAGCTCCAGCGCCTCCGTCAGCACGATGGCTCCATCGCTAATGCCGTACGAGCCGTGGACGAGGTCCGTCGCGTTGAGCTCGAGCAGCCGCTGATTGAGGTCCGCGCGCCGGCCGTTGCCCTTGGGGACGTCCATGACTTTGACGCGCAACACCAAGACCGGCGGGTTGTAGTGCACAACGACGTTGAGTCCGAACTCACCGCCGGGCTGGACAACCCACAAACCTTTTTCAAGCTCCTTCCATTCGGCGCCTTCCGCGCCGAGGCGATCCAAGAATCGTTCGACTTCTTCGCGCGAGACCATTTCGCTACCTGGTAATCTCGAGGGTGGAGAACGTACGCGGCGTGACGAAATATGGTGTCAAATCAACGGCTTGCACACTGAAGCTGTCGGCTGTCAGCCGGCAGCGGATAGCCTGACAGCAGCTATGCAGGTTGAAGAACCTGAGCTCTAAGGAAGGCGCCCGTGTACGACTGAGGGTTCTCGGCGACTTCTTCGGGCGAACCAGCGGCCACGACCCGCCCGCCCTCGTCACCGCCTTCGGGGCCGAGGTCGATGATCCAGTCGGCCGTTTTGATCACATCCATATTATGCTCGATCACCACGACTGTGTTGCCGCGGTCGACGAGCCTGTGCAGAACGTCGAGCAGTAAGCGCACGTCTTCGAAGTGCAGACCAGTCGTCGGCTCGTCGAGGATGTAGAGCGTGCGGCCCGTGTCTCTCTTTGAAAGCTCCGTGGCGAGCTTCACGCGCTGGGCCTCGCCGCCCGAGAGTGTCGTCGCGCTCTGGCCGAGATGGATGTAGCCGAGTCCGACATCATTCAGCGTCTGTAACTTTTGCCTGATTCTCGGCTGATTCGCGAAGAGGCCTAACGCGTCCTCGACCGTCATGTCGAGCACTTCCGCGATATTCAGCCCTCTGAAGCGTACCTCCATCGTCTCACGGTTATATCGCTTCCCTTTGCAGACCTCGCAGGAGACATATACGTCAGGCAGGAAGTGCATCTCGATCTTCACGAGCCCGTCGCCTTCACACGCCTCGCAGCGTCCGCCTTTCACGTTGAAGGAGAATCGTCCGGGCCCATAGCCGCGAATCTTCGATTCCGGGATCTCGGCGAATAGCTCGCGGATGGGTGTGAAGAGACCCGTGTATGTGGCCGGGTTCGAGCGCGGCGTGCGACCGATCGGACTCTGATCGATGTCGATGACTTTGTCGATGTGCTCCAAGCCCGTTATGCGCGTATGCGCGCCGGGGATCACACGCGATCTGTAAAAGTGCCTAGCAAGCGTGCGGTGCAGAATGTCTTCCACGAGCGTGGACTTGCCGGAACCTGACACGCCTGTGACAGCGACGAACAAGCCTAACGGGAACTCGACGGTGAGGTTGCGCAGGTTGTGGGCGCGCGCGCCTTCGACGCGCAGGAAACGATGAGCAGCGCGCGGGCGACGCCCCGTCGGGATTGGGATGCTACGGCGGCCCGCGAGGTAGTCACCGGTGAGTGAGCCTTTGGATCGGATGATGTCCTGGACAGTGCCCACGGCGACGACTTTCCCTCCGTGTGTGCCGGCGCCCGGTCCCAGATCGACCACGTGATCGGCTGCGCGGATTGTCTCGTCGTCGTGCTCCACGACGAGCACTGTGTTGCCGAGGTCGCGCAGCTGTTGCAGCGTGCGCAGCAGCCGCTGATTGTCTCGCTGATGCAGCCCGATCGAGGGCTCGTCGAGGATATAGAGCACACCGACCAGCCGCGATCCGATTTGCGTAGCGAGACGGATGCGCTGCGCTTCACCGCCGGAAAGCGTCTCGGCGGAACGGCCTAACGTGAGATACTCGAGCCCGACAGCCACGAGAAAGTCGAGTCGCTCGACGACTTCCTTGAGGATCGGTCGCGCGACCTCGGGATCGAGTCCGGCACCGTTGCTCTTGGCCGATTTTGCACCGGTGCCATTTCGGCCCGTGCGGATCGGAAGCGACTCAAAGAATCGCGCCGCGTCGGCGACCGACAGCTCTGCCACCTCACCGATGTTGCGTCCCCCCAGCGTCACTGACAGGGATTCCGGTTTGAGGCGTCTCCCGTCGCACGCCGCGCAGGGCTTTTCGACCATGTACTGCGCCAATTCCATTCGCACGGTGTCGGCGTCGGTCTCTTCGTACCGGCGCTGCACGCTCGTGATGATTCCATCCCACGTCACCGTTTCGCGCTTGGCGGCCTTTATCTCGTGCCTAACGCCGTAGAGCAGCTGTTCCTGCACCTTCTTCGGCAGCTTTCCCCAGGGTGTGTTGAGCTCGAAGCCTAACGCTTTGGAGAGGCCCGGCAGGATCACTCGGCGCAGGTACCCGTCGGGCTCACCCCAGGGAAGGACGACGCCCTCGAGAATCGAGACGCTGGGATCGCCGAGGATGAGCTCGGGGCTGACTTCGCGGCGAACACCAAGTCCACCGCAGACCTGACACGCACCGAAGGGCGAATTGAACGAGAAATGGCGTGGCTCCAGCTCCGGGAGACTGATGCCGCACGTCGGGCAGCCGTAGCGTTCCGAGAAGAGCTGCGTTGCGCCGACATCATGCCTAACGACTTCCACGAGACCGTCGGCCAGCTTGAGCGCGGTTTCGATCGAATCCGCCAGGCGCGTGCGATCGTCGTCGCGCACGACGAGGCGATCGACAACGATGGACACGTCGTGGTTCTGGCGGCGATTGAGCGTGGGCGGCGAGGAAAGATCGACCTGCTCGCCGTCGACCATCGCGCGGATGAAGCCCTGCTTCCTCGCCGCCTCGAACAAGTCGCGGAACTCGCCTTTGCGTCCGCGCACGAGCGGCGCGAGGATCTCGATGCGTGCACCGCTCGGCCAGGCGAGCACGGCGTCGGTTATTTGACCGGCGCTCTGGCGTTCAACAGCTCGGCCGCATTGCGGACAGTGCGGCGTTCCGCAGCGCGCGTAGAGCAGTCGCAGGTAATCGTAAATCTCGGTAACAGTTCCGACCGTCGAGCGCGGGTTGTGTCCGGCCGACTTCTGTTCGATCGAAATGGCTGGCGAGAGACCCTCGATCGAATCGACGTCGGGCTTCTCCATGAGGCCGAGGAACTGCCGCGCGTAGGCGGAGAGCGATTCGACGTAGCGGCGCTGGCCCTCGGCGTAAATGGTGTCGAACGCGAGGGATGATTTACCCGAACCCGACAGTCCCGTGATGACCGTGAGCCGGTCGCGCGGGATGGTGACGTCGATGTTTTTGAGGTTGTGTTCGCGCGCGCCGCGCACGATGAGCGCGTCTTGAGCCATAGCCTCGTATAGTCGCGCGGTGCTCGTCTTCATTCAAGCCGCCCCGGTGGGTGCGCGCTCGTCCGTCGCTTTGGTCGGTGTGGCAGCGCGCTTAGTGCCGACGTGCAGGCCCTGCAGACAGCTCGCGCGAGTACAATTGTGACCGGATGGCAGCCTTACCTGTCCGCTTACGGGCGCCTCGTGGCCTCCGGGTCAGCGGACGGGGAATCCCACACACTCCGAGCCACGATGCCACACACCGACGCCGTCGTTCTCCTCACCACTGTCGCTAACAGCGACGAAGGCGTTCGACTCATTCGATCCCTGCTTGAAAGACGATTGATCGCTTGCGGCACGATGCTTCAGGGCGCGCGCTCGTTCTATCGCTGGGAGGGAAAGATCGCCGACGAGCAGGAAGTCGTCGTGCTTCTCAAGACGCGCTCGGCTATCTACCACGCGATCGAACAGGCGTTCACTGAATTCCATCCGTATAAGGTCCCAGAGCTGCTCGCGCTGGAAGTGCGGGCCGGGCTCGAGAAGTACGTGAGTTGGATCAACGCTGAAACGTCGCTCGCTCTCATTTGATGCACGCATGAGCCGGCGCGGCGTTTTCGGGATCGTCATCGTGCTAGCGTGGGCCGCAGGACTCGCGGCCTTCGCGCGGCGTGAGCTTTCGCGCAGTGACTCCGAGCGTCTGGCCGAGTCGGCGCTGCGCGTGGCGCCTGGCGCGACGTACTTCGCCGTGCTGCGCGAGGGCAAGCATGTCGGTTATGCGTCGACGACAATCGATACCCTCCCCGCGCGCATCCAAGTGACCGACTATCTCGTATCGGACATTTCGTCGGGCGATTCGTTGCGGCGTGAGACGCTCCGCACGCGCGTTAGGCTGACCCGCCGCCTCGTCCTGCGCGATTGGCTCGTCCAGGAAACGACCGACAGCGTTCCGCGTCTCGTGCGCGGACGCATACTGAGTGACAGCGTGCTGGAGTTCGTGGCGCGTTCGGTGATCGGGCCGCGCGGCCGCACGACGGATTCGTCGCGTCGTGTGATTCGCGCGGCTCTCACGGCGACTCCGCTCATCGCGCCAGTCACAATGCTCGGTGGACAAGGGCGCATTGGTCGCGTCGTCAACTTCGTCGCGCTGAACCCAGGCTCAGGCGCGACGCAATCGACGCAGGTGCGACTCGCGGCCGAGTCGCTGTTCGTGGTTCCCGACAGCGCGGCGTACGATGCGCCGGCAGCGAAATGGCGGAGCGTGCATAACGACTCCGTGCGCGCGTGGCGTCTCGAAGGTATGGCTGGAACGATGTGGGTCGACGCGCTGGGCCGTGTGGTGCGGCATGAACTGCCCGACGGGACGACGCTCCAGCGTACGGCCTACGAGCTCGCGTTCGAGAACTGGCGCGGGAACAGTCCGCTCAGCAAGAAGGCAACTTTGGGAAAATCCTAACGATGATCGAACTTCGCGGGCTGACGAAACGCTACGGTGATCTGGCCGCCGTCAATGGCATCGATCTGAAAGTCCCTCCAGGAGAGCTATTCGGCTTCCTCGGACCTAACGGTGCCGGCAAGACGACGACGTTGCGCATGATCGCGGGGATATTGCGCCCCACGGCCGGTTCCGTGCGCATCGGCGGCATCGACCTCGCCGCGGATCCGATCGCCGCGAAGCGAAAGCTCGGATACATCCCGGACCGTCCGTTCATCTATGAAAAGTTGACGGGGATGGAGTTTCTGCGTTTTGTCGCTGGACTCTTCGAGCAGACCGGCGATCCGGTCGAGCGGCGCGGCCGCGAGCTGTTGGCGCTCTTCGATCTCGAGGAGTGGCGCGACGAGCTCGTCGAGTCGTACAGCCACGGGATGCGCCAGAAGTTGATCATCGCGAGCGCGTTCATTCATCGCCCGGAAGTGATCGTCGTCGACGAGCCGATGGTGGGGCTGGATCCCAAGGCAGCGCGCACGCTCAAGGACTTGTTCCGCGAGTACGTTAGGCGCGGCCACACGATCATGATGTCTACCCACACGCTCGAAGTCGCGCAGCGTCTCTGCGATCGGGTGGCAATCATCCAACGCGGTGAGATCCGCGCCCAGGGCACGCTCGCCGAATTGCGCGCGGCGGCCGGAAGCAATGGCCACGAGTCCGGGCTCGAAGAAATCTTCCTCCGCCTAACGGGTGAGCGCGCCACGCG
>CBQVAZ010000071.1:0-10824 GCA_967720205.1 uncultured Gemmatimonadaceae bacterium
GACAACCAGCATCGCGAAATAGAACGCTGGACGGGGTTTGCCGTTGGACATTTTGTTGTCTCTTAGTCGTTAGGTAAGCTGTAGCGCATGGTCAAAACAAATAGCTCTGAGTACTCAGTCTTGAGTGCGGCGTCTTGAGAATGAGATGAGTGCGTTTGATCTCAGGTCATTCTCGCGACTAAGCACTGGAGACTGATCACACGTAGCTATTTGTTTTGCCTTACTTAGGTCTTGTCTAGTGCAGGACCGAGATTCTTCGCCGTCTCCGCCATCGGCGCCGTCTCCGGCGACTTGAGTCCAAGCTGAACCTCGTACTTCGAGAGTAGATCCTCGGCCATCGCTTTCTCGGCGAGTTCTTCGGCTTTGATCTGCTCGACGCCCTTGGACGACATGTCGACCGCGACGCGGGCCTTTCCGCGGTTCGTGTCGATCTGCCGCTGAATGACGTTTTCGATCTCGCCGAAATTGGTCGTGACGTTCATCTCGAACGACTCGGACAGCTTCGCGATCTCCGCTTCTGCCGCGCTCATTTTGAGCTCGGCGTGGTACTTCTGGATCTTCTCGCGAACCTTGATGATGTCTTTGTTCGCCTTTTGGATCTTGACCAGGTTGTTCTGATACGCCGTCTCGTGCATCTCGAGCTGCTGCTGGTTGTTCGCAAGCTCGGTTTGTGTCTTTTGAAGCTGAACCGCGAGCTGGCCGGCCATGTCGCGATTGCCGGCTTTGAGATGCGCCTTGATCTGCGCCTCGAGCTGTGCGGCATTGGCCTTTCCGCTCGCGACCTGGCGGGCAACGGTCTCGACTAGTCCACGATAGATCTCGAGGCCTTTGCGCCCTTCTTTCAGCCTCTCCGTCGCCTGATCGACTTCGAGCTGCATAACGGCGATCGGATCGGATTCAAAGAAGAAGTTGGCGAGCTTGTTGACCTGCGCGGCGATGGCGCGAAAGAACTTGCCAAACATGGTCGGCGACCTCGGGTCGGGTGACAGCGGGCGAATCACAAATCGGCCCGTCTGTAGGCGGTAATACGATGTGCGTAGGCCTACTCGTTTCGCCAGTCGCCGCCAGCACTTAGCTGCCGCTCGCACGGCGCTTGCTGACGGCCGCGGGCGCGCTGGCAACGCCCGCCGGTCACTGGACCGCGCGGCAGGCGGCGCGCATACTGGCGCGCGTGAAATCACGCTATCCGCTGGTGCTTCTCGCCGTAGTGGCGCTGGTGCTGCTCTGGTCGGGGATTGGCCCCTTCGACCGCACTACGTGGTGGCTGGAAGTGTTTCCGATCCTGATTGGCGCGCCGATTCTGATTTTCACGTACAAGCGGTTTCCCCTAACGCCGCTCTTGTACACGCTGCTTGCGCTGCACGCGATCATCCTCGCGGTTGGCGGGCATTACACGTACGCGCGCGTGCCGCTCGGTTTTTGGGTGCAGGAAGCGCTCGGCTTCGCGCGCAACCATTATGATCGCCTGGGGCACTTCGCGCAGGGCTTTGTGCCGGCGATTCTGGCGCGCGAGATCCTGCTGCGCACATCGCCACTGCGACCTGGAAAGTGGCTCTTCGTGATCGTCGTCGCGATTTGCCTGGCTTTTAGCGCATGCTATGAGTTCATCGAGTGGTGGTCTGCGTTGTTAGGCGGCGAGGCCGCGACAGATTTTCTTGGCACGCAGGGCGACGTGTGGGACACACAGTGGGACATGTTCCTGGCGTTCATCGGCGCGCTCACTGCTCAACTTACGTTGAGCAGAATTCACGACCGCCAGCTCGCACGGCTTAAAACGAGCTAGCACCGTTCCAACGTGCTCAAGACCTGAAGAGAGCAGCAGTTCAGCGACGAGTTGGAACGGCGCTAGCCGACGTCGAATTCCTGCGCATGAGGGAACGAGGTGAGCATGTTGAGAAGCGTTTGGCTGATCTCGTCGTTGGATAGCCGAGCATTGTCTACTGCGCCTCGTGCGACAATTCCCAGCTCGGTTGCGATGTGGAGCTGTGTCTCGACTTCTTCAGTGCGACCATAGGCGCGCAGTAACGCGCGAACGAACGCTCCGCGGCTTCCGATTCCGTAGCCGCGCGCAACGTTGACGGGGATTGCAATCGCCGAACGTCGGAGGCCGACGACCACGCCGGATCTGTCATTGGGCGCTGCTTGCTCCGTGAGCTTGAAGATGTCGAGCGCGAGGGCCATGCCCCGCTGCCAGACCCAGAGGTCTTTGAAAGACTTTGGTGCGCGCGGTTTCATTTCATGGAAGGGTGACTGGGTGTGCGTGACGATACCTGGCGCCACAGTTTCCCGCGTACCGCTCCATTGCCACCTTGACTCTTTCCTCGCCCGCGCTGCCTTGGAGTTTGTTTATGTCTCGCTCTGCGCAGCCCACCACGCCGCGATCACGTCATAGTGTTGTCCAATCTCCTTCGGATTCACGGGCGATTGGTAGCATTGAATTGGTTTAGTCAGTGTGGCTCAACTAACCAGGACCGGTGATGCGTTCTCAACTTCCCGCCCTTCCGAGCTATCTCCGTCGCGAGACCACGGTCATCGCGCTCTTGTGGAGCTCGATCGCGATAATCGCTGCGGTTCAGGGGCTCGTTATCGCCCAGATGCGCGACGGCGAACTGTCGGCATCGCTTCTCAAGAGAATCTCAATCGTGCCGCTCTGGGCTCTCGTGACGCCACTCGTTTTGAGGTCAGCGACGCGATGGTCGGTCGTCCGCACCGAACCGTTCGCGATCCGGCCGCTCCATCTAGCATTTCACATTGCATCGGGGTCGCTGTTTATCGCGCTCGCTAACTTCGCCATTCAACTGCCGGCAGCAATGAGCGGCAACTCAGTGCCGATCGTGCAGCCCGCCCTGCGAGACATCGCAGAGAACTATCCCGCCGCCCTCGTCGTGTATCTCGTAATCGTAGCGGTCGGACATCTCAAGGCCATGAAAGCAAGTCGCGAAGTCGCGCGGCCTGACTGCCTAACAATTCGCCAGTGGAATCGCGTGCACTTCGTCCGCCTGGACGACATCGATTGGATCGAGGCGGAGGACAACTATGTCGTCGTGCACGCGAGCGGACGCGCCTACAAAGGTCGCGAGCGGATCAGTGACGTCGAGGCAAAGCTGGATCCGCACCGTTTCGTTCGCATTCACCGATCTACAATCGTGCACGCGCCCAAGATCCGTGAAGTGCAGCCGCTCACCCATAGAGATCACGCCGTGATCATGCGTGACGGAACGGTCCTGCGCGCGTCGCGCAATCGACGCAGCGCACTGAGCGAGGCACTGTCAGTACAGTTGTAGACCGCGCGCGTCTGCTGCCGCGAGTCGAGCCCGCGCGGCGAATTGGCAGGATTTTGGGGTGAACGGCGCAGATCTCGAGAGCGCTCAAGTGCATAGTGCGCCGTCTCCGCCTCCTCAAAACATGCGCGCTATTCTGACCAGATCATTCCTGCTTTCTTCGATCATCCCCGTCGTCGCGGCGGCCCAGCCTGTCGGACCGCCGTCGTTCGAACGTTCGAAGCTCGCGGATGGCGTTTATGCTTTCGTCTTCAATAATCCGCTCGGACCGGCCGTCGACGGGACCGCATTGGTTGTCATCAATGACAGCGATGTGCTGGTCGTCGATGCTCAGAACACGCTGCACAGCGCGCGAGCGGTTCTCGCGGAGATCCGTAAGCTGACCAAAAACCCTGTGCGCTATGTCGTCACGACGCATTGGCACGGCGATCACCACACCGGGAATCAGATTTATGAGGAGGCCTTCCCGGGTGTCGAATTCATCGCGCATCGCAACACGCGTATCGACATCGAAGAGCAGCACAATCCAGGGATGGCTCGCTTCAAGGAGCAAGTGCCCGAGTACATCAAGCGTTACGAACAGCAGCTCAAGGACGGCAAGCGCAGCGACGGTTCGCCGCTCACCACCGATGACAGCACCTTTCTCAAAGAGAGCGCGAAGCTGATCCGCTGGTTAGGCGAAGACGCCAAGGCTCAGCGCACCGTAATGCCAACGATCACAATCGAAAAGGAGCTCGTGCTGTATCGCGGGAAACGCAGGATCGAGATCAAGTACTTGGGGCGTGGCAACACACGCGGCGATCTGGTTGTCTTTCTACCTAACGAGCGCATCGTGGCGACTGGTGACCTGTTGGTCAATCCTGTTCCCTACTCGTTCGGCTCTTTCCTTGGTGAATGGATTCAAACGCTGCGCGCGGTGAGCGCGCTACCCGTCGACGTGATCGTGCCGGGCCACGGTGCCATCCAGCGTGATCGCAAGTATCTGGACCAGGTTGTTGCCCTGTTGGAGTCGACGCTGGCGCAGGCGAAGGATGCAGTGGCGAAAGGGCTTGATTTGGCTGCGACTCGCCAGGCGGTGAAGCTCGACTCGCTGCGGCTCCTGTTCACGAATGGCGAGCGGGCGCGTGAACGTGCCTTCGCGGCCTACTTTACTGCGCCCGCGGTAGAGAGGGCCTTTTTGGAAGCCAGGGGAGAATTGCCGAAACCTTAGGTCAGAGGTCAGAGGTCAGAGGCTAGCATTGCTGCACGCAGCGCGTCCCTCACCGCAGCGATGACGCCGGCCTCCGTGCCGCGCGCGTGAATCTGGGTCACCCCTGTGCGCCTAACGAGGTCTACGACGTTGTGCACCCGGACGCCGCCACCTGGCAAGATTTGAACGCGGCCAGCGGCCTGCGCGCTGAGCGCCACCAGCGTCTCGATTCCCTCGGCCGCTGTCGCCGAGTGGCCTGACGTAAGCACTCGCGTCACGCCGCATGAGATTAGCGTCGCTAGTGCGACGTGCGCGTTCGCTGTCCGGTCGAAGGCGCGGTGGAAGACCGTGTCCCTGCCGCTGCAGAGGCGCACGATTGATTGCGCAGCGTCCCCGTCGACGCCCGAGTCCGAAGTCAGAACGCCGAAGACGACGCCATGGGCACCCGCGTGGCACAGTTCCGTGGCGCTTCGCTCGAGCTCGCGACGCTCGGCGTCGTCATAGACGAAATCGCCAGCGCGTGGCCGCGCCATGGCAACGCAGGGCACTCCCAGGGCGAGACAGTCGGCGAGCAGCTCGAGTGACGGCGTTAGGCCACCGACGTCGAGCTCCGCGCAGACCTCCAGGCGACCCGCTCCTTCGAATACTGCGCGCTCCGCCGCGTCAGCGGAGTCGATCGCCGCTTCGATGAGAATAGCCACTCGCCTAACGTCGATCGAGATGGACGCTCGAGAGGAACGGCAGCCAACGGCTGTCGCTGCGCAGAAACGGCTCGACGATCGGGATGACACTGAACAAATCGAAGCTATGTAGTCGCACAACGTTTCGCAGACGCGCGAAGGCGCTGTCGCGATGGCCGGAGAAGGCGAACCAGCTGGCGGCCTGAGATTGTGGTGGGCGCATACCGATCGGGTCCAGCGCGTGCCCGATCTCGGAAGCGACTGCGCGCCCACCTGAGATCTTGACCATGGCGCCAACCAGCGACTCGTCGATGGCGCGGCCGGGAAACGCGCTCGTTAGGTAACCGCGCGCCGCTTGCTGCGCCTCCTGTTCGCGGCCCATCTGCGCATAGGCCTCGGCCAGCTCCTGATGCGACAAATACATCGTCGATTGCAGCTCGAGCGACCGCTTGAGCGCGGCTATCGACTCGTCGCGCCGGCCGACGAAACGCAGGCTCTTGGCGTACGCGAGATAGGCAACGGTCGAGAGCGGATCGACGGCGACGGCGCGCTGCGCTTGCTCCAGCGCCTCGGGGAATTTCCGCTGCAGCCAGAGCAATTGTGTGTACCAGTATCGCGCGGGCCCATAGTCGGGATCGATCGCGATCGCGCGGTTGAACGCGGAGTCGGCTCCGGCCCAATCCCATTCGGCGACCATCAGCGAGAAACCAAATCCCGCCTGCGCTGCTGCCGACGAAGCATCGAGCGTCACAGCTCGACGAGCAGCGTCCCGCGCCGCAAGCCTCGCGGGGGACCCCGAGTCGGGCGCATACAGAAGACCGTGCGCGAGTGACGCAGCCGCGAGTCCCGTGTACGCGTCTACGAAGAGTGAGTCGCGAGCGACGGCCTCGCCAAAGTATCGTATGGCGCGGAGAAGGCTCTCCTTGTCGCGCTTGTCCCAATGAAATCGCCCCAGCTGATACAGCCGGTATGCGGCGCTGTCGTTCGTGGCGATCTTGGCGATCCTGGCTCGCTCGGGCTGCGCGAGACTCACGCGCAATTCGGCTGCGACTCGTTCGGCGATGTCGGCTTGAATGCCGAATATGGCGCCGGGCGTGAGCGAGGCGTCGAAGCGCTGCTGCCATATCTGAACGTCATCCGACACGCGCACCAGCTGAGGCGAGACGCGAGCGCTCGCGGATCGGCCTAACGCGCGCTCCGTGCGTACCGTCCCTTCGAGGATGTAGTCAGTGTCGAGCGCCTTGCCTAACTCGGCGACACTCATGTCCCGTTTCGCGAAGCGTTTCGCGCTCGTGCGCGAGACGACGCGCAATCCGCTGATTTCCGCTAGCCGACTCGTTATCTCGTCGGTGATTCCCGCCGCAAACGGCTCGTCGTCGGCAACGCCGAGGTTCTCGAATGGCAGCACGGCGATGCGCGGCGTGCCCGCGACCGGCGGGCCCGTGCCCCAGAAACGCGACTTCGCCCATAGGCCGACGACGAGAGCGGCGAGCACTGCTGCCGTGAGCAGGTGCCAGGGCCTAACGTGCCGCAAACCGGCGAGCCGTCTGACGTCCGCGGGTTGCGCTATCGCCGACGCAAACTCTTCGACCGAAGCAAAACGATCTGCCGGCACGGGGGCCAGCGCTTTCGCGATCGCTCGGTCGACGACAGACGACACCGACGCGCGTGTGGCGCTGATTGGTCGCGCTGATTCGGTCAGGCGTCTCGCGAGAACCGCCTGCACCGTCGGCCCCGTGAACGGTCGCTCGCCGACAAGCATCTCGTAGGCGACGCAAGCCAGGCTATAGAGATCGCTGCGCGCGTCGAGCTCACGCGCTCCGCTCGCCTGTTCGGGACTCATGTAGGCTGGCGTGCCAAGGGCGAGCCCTGTCGCGGTCAGGTTGTCTCCGCCTGCTGCCGAGATTGCGCGGGCGATTCCAAAGTCCGCGACGACCGCGTGTCCGCTCTGGAACAGGATGTTCTCCGGCTTGATGTCGCGGTGGAGCACGCCGCGGGCATGAGCGTGGGTAAGTGCGCTCGCCACTTGTTTGGTGATTTCGAGCGCCGACTCCACACTCAGCTGCGTTTCGCGCTGCAGGCGATCGCGCAGAGTCCCGGCCTCAGCGTAGGGCATCACGTAGAACAGAAGGCCGTCGACCTCGCCGGAGTCGAGCAACGGAAGGATATGCGGGTGATTGAGCGAGGCGGTGATGCGCACCTCGCGCAGAAAGCGCTCCGTGCCGAGCGTCGCGGCGAGGTCCGCACGGAGCACCTTGAGCGCGACCTGGCGATCGTGCCTGACATCATGCGCAAGATAGACCGTCGCCATGCCGCCCACGCCGAGCTCGCGCTCGACACGATAGCGCGACTCCAGCGCGCTCGTTAGGCGGGCAAGGCCGTCATTCATTCCGAGCTGCCGTCGCTAGCTAATCGCCGTCGGTCTTCGAATGATCCCCTGCAGACCGCGCTGATTGAGCCGCCTGTTGAACGCCTCGAGATCCTCGCGCAACAACGCGTCCAGCCTCGCACGGTGCTGCTTCGTTTGCTCCAGGAAGATCGTCTTCACTTCACCCTGTTGGCTCGTTGGTTTGAAGTCACCACCGGAGAGCCCATTGAACAGATACGGAATCTGCTGCGAGAGCTTCTGTGGGAATCTCACACCGTCCTGCCCGCGCCCTGTCGCGCGCAGCTGGATGAGGTTCTCCTCGACGGCAATGAACTTCCCTTCGAGCGAATCTGCCGCCGTGCGCACGTCCGACGTCGCTGCGTCGCCTTCCAGCGTGCGCCGTAACTGCACGAGCTGGCCGCGGATCAACTCGATGTCGTTGATCATGTCCGCGACGTCGTTGACGTTGTCGCGGATCGCGTTGAGCGCGGCTACCTGCTCGCGAATCTCGTCCTCGCTGCCGCCGGAGTTGGGGTCCTTGCGCACGACGAGCTGCTGCGTTTGCGTCTCGCCCCCCGCCGTTAGGCGCACCGTATACGTCCCCGGGGCCTGAAGCACCGAGACCTGTCCCGCGTTAGGTGCCGGACGCCACCCTTCCGGACCCACGGTTATCTCCGGCGCGTACATGGGGCTCGTGCGTAGACGCACCTGCCGCGTCGGCTCGCCGCGCAGGTCCCACATCACGCGATTCAGACCGACGTTGCGTGACCCGTTCAGCGTCCGCACGGCACGGCCGTTCGCGTCCATGATTGTGAGGGTAACGTTGCCAGTCGGCGCACTCTTGAGCCAATAGTTGATCGACGCGCCGTACGCGGGATTCTGCCCTGCCGTCATGTCGTGGCCGAACGCCATCGGCGTCTGATTGAACTGGAAGCGATACGAAGGCCTCGGCGTGAACAGGTGCACGTTCTTCGCCGCAACGTCCGGCGTGAGCTGCTGCAGCGGCGTGATGTCGTCCATGATCCAGAAGCCGCGTCCGTATGTGGACACGACGAGATCGTTGAAGTGCTCCTGCACGGTCAGCCAGTAGACGGGCGCTGCCGGCAGGTTGCTCTGCAGCGGCTGCCAGTTCTCACCGTCATCGAAGGACACGTACAGAGCGTTCTCCGTGCCCAGGTACAGCAGACCGCGCCTAACGGGATCCTCGATGACGACGTGGGCATAGCTGAGGGGACCTTGCGGGATGCCGTTTGTGATCTTCTTCCACGTCTTGCCAAGGTCCGTCGTCTTGTAGACCCACGTGCGACGCTCGTTGACCTGGTGCCCGTCCATGGTGAGATAGGCCGTGTTCACATCGTAGCGCGAGGGCTCGATGTTGGAGATCGTGCCTAACGGTGGAAGGCCGGGGATATTGGCCGTGACGTCGGTCCAGTTTTTCCCAGCATCCTGCGTGACGTGCACCTTGCCGTCGTTGCTTCCTGTCCAGATGAGGCCGGCCTTGAGCCGCGACTCACGGATCGCAAAGAGGACACTGAAATACTCGACGCCGATGTTGTCGCCGGTCAATCCGCCGGAGAATCCCTGACGCGTCTTGTCGTTCGTCGTTAGGTCCGGACTGATGACCTGCCAGCTGTGACCGCCATCCGTGGTTTGATGCACGTGCTGCGACCCGGCGTAGATCTTGTTGCGGTCGTGCGGCGAGATGTGCAGCGGGAACGTCCACACGAAGCGGTATTTCACGTCGGCCGCGGGCGAGCCGTTGACCGCGACCGGCCAGATCTCGACGTTGCGCAGCTGGCGCGTGCGCTCGTCGTACCTAACGACGATGCCGCCGACGCTGCCCGAGCCCGACGCGCTGGACCAGACGATGTTGGGATCCTGCGGATCCGGCGTCGCCCAGCCGCTCTCGCCTCCGCCGACCGAGTGCCAGTCGCCGCGCGGAATACCGCCTCCGCCTCCTCCGCCGCCGCCGCCGTATTTGCTGTTGCTCGGGCCGCGCGTTGATGGACCGTCCTGACGATTCCCCATCACGTTATATGGAATCGCGTTGTCGACCTCGACGTGGTACATCTGCGCGATGGGCAGCTGAAAGCGCTCCCACGTGCGACCGCGATTCACACTGATCGACACGCCGCCATCGTTCGCGACGGCCATGCGGTTCGCGTTGGTGTGGTCGATCCACATATCATGGTTGTCGCCGCCTGGCGATGAGTTGCCACCCTGCATCGTGGCATTCTCACCGCCGTCAGTCGAGACAGCGTAGCCCGCCGTTAGGAAATACGTCTCGAGGTCGTTCGACGGCGAGACGGCGAAGCGGAAGTAGTAGTGCGTGCGTCCACCGAGGTTGCGATCGTAGGAGACGAGACGCCAGCTCTGGCCACCGTCGTCGGAACGCCAGAGTTTGCCTCGTTCAGTTTCCTCGCCGCGCCAGGGATAGCCGTCGCCGGTCTCGATGAGCGCATAGACGCGATTGGAATTCGAGCGCGCTACGGCAAGCGCGATCTTCCCTACCGGCTTGCTCGGCAATCCACGTCCCGTTAGGCGCGTCCAGGTCGTGCCGCCGTCGCGCGTGACGAACAGCCCACTCCCGGTTCCTCCACTCTCGCGCCCCCAGGTGTGAATCTCGATCTGCCACATGCCGGCGAAGAGAATGCGCGGATTGTTCGGATCGATCGCGAGGTCACCGCATCCGATCGAGTCGTTGACGAAGAGGATCTTCTCCCAGCGGCGACCGCCGTCCGTCGTGCGGAAGACGCCGCGGTCCGGCTGCGGTCCATACGCGTGGCCCAGCGCGCAGACGTACACGACGTCGCTGTTCTGCGGGTGAATGATCACTCGGCCGATGCGGCCGGTGCTGTCGAGCCCGACCTTGGTCCAGTTGGCGCCGGCATCGGTCGATTTGTAGATGCCGTCGCCTAACGAGATATGCGAGCGGATGAACGCTTCGCCAGTACCGGCCCAGATCACATTCGGATCCGACGGTGCGATGGCCAGCGCACCGATGGATTGGACGGGGAAGCCGTCGAAGATCGAGGACCAGTTGGTCCCGCCGTCGGTCGTCTTCCAGATCCCGCCCGACGCTGCGCCGACGTAGTACGTGTTCGCGTCGCCGGGGATGCTCACGACGGCCGTGACGCGATTTCCGACGGGCCCGATGTGCCTGTAGCGTTGCGCGCGCAGCAGATCGGAAGCGACGAGTGGCTGTGCGGGCGCGGCGGCGGGCCGCGCGCGTTGCTGCGCGGCGATCGGCAGTGCGACGCTGGATGAGAGGAGCGCGAACCGAAGGAGCGAAGAAATCGTGCTCAT
>CBQVAZ010000072.1:0-10816 GCA_967720205.1 uncultured Gemmatimonadaceae bacterium
ACGAAGACGTCGCGCGGGTCGTGTGCTCGCGCGATGCGGCGCGCGCCGTTGGAGCAGCCGTGGCGGCGAATCCGGTCGCCTATCTCATCCCGTGCCACCGCGTGATCCGTACGACGGGTGCGTTAGGCGGCTATCACTGGGGCATCGAGCGAAAGCGCGCGATGCTGGCGTGGGAAGCGGGACGAGTTGCCTAACTAAGCATTTGCAAACAAAAGCCGTCAGACGCCGGAATGCAGTTTGAAGCTGTCAGCGGTCGCCTGCTGACAGCTTTTGGCTGTTAGCTGGTAGCCGACAGCTTTAGTTGAAGTTAAGCCGCCAAAGCCAGGCTTACGGCGCGCCTGGCGCCGCGTTTAAGAGCACGGTGCACCGCTCTCGCATAACGCATGAAGTTGAGACCGGCCCACGGGAAGCGCGCGAAAAAGTCCACGGGGAGCAGATCCCCTTTGAGCCGGTTACAGCGCGCGCAGGCAGTGACCAGGTTTCCCGGCGCGTGCGTCCCACCGTGGCAGACGGGGAGCACGTGATCCAACGTAGCGGTATCGAGCGCGAGCGGCCTGGCGCAGTACACACAGCGCCGACTGCAGTCGCGCATGGTGGCTTTCTTTACTGCTCGCTTGGCTGTGACGTGGCGATGATGGGGGCGGGATGGACGGGTGTGCGCGGATGAGCGCTGGCTTAACTCGCTCCGTGCACGGTGGGAGGAATGTTGAACCATTCGTGGCGCGCGACCAGGTCGAGACATTGCACCTCGCGCAGAAAGACGACACCCCGCCGCGAGCCGGGCGCTCGGGCGGGGTGCGTCGTTAGGGAAAGTGGAGTCGATCGGCGGTTCAGCCGCGCTCGTTCGCTTCGCGCGCGGTCCGCTCGTTCCAAGCGGGGGAACCGGGCCATCGTCCTCCTTCGTTATGCGCCTGCAGTCGTCAGGCGCTGTACTACTTATTGTGCATAACGTGGCGATGCGCAAGACCCGCCGCGTCTGCTCGTCAGGCAACTATCCCGCGCGCACCGCCCGCGTCGTGTGCGGAGCTGCCTGACGCGCGGGATCGCGCAGTCCGGCGATGATGCGCGCCGCCATCGCGTCGAGGAATGTGCGGTCCGGCATCGTCGAACCCTCGAACGGCAAGGCGATGTCGAAGTTGTCCTCAGCGCGGCGCGGAATCAGATGCACGTGGTAATGAAAAACGTTCTGACCTGCTTGATGGCCCGAGTTCACTACGACGTTCATGTCGTCGCAACCGGACGCGCGCTGAATCACAGGCGCTAGGGTCACGGCAACGTCAAAGAGGTGCATCGCGACGTCGCGTGGAACGTCTTTCAGCGACTCGTAGTGCTTCTTTGGAACGACGAGCGTGTGGCCCAGGTTCACCGGCTGGATATCCATGAACGCCATCGCGTTCGCGTCTTCATAGCAGACGGAGACTTCGGCGGCGCCCTGGATCAGGTCGCAGAATATGCAATGTCGATTGGGGCCGTTCATGCCGATCTCCAAAGGTCGGACTGGATTTCTGCGCATATGAAGTGCCAAACGCACGCGCTGGCGCGTTTCTGGTATGGCCAACGATTGCGGCCTCAGATGGGCACTGTTTGGGGTGGCCAAAACGCCGCGCGCGTAGATGCTTGCGGCATTTTGCCCGATCGGAACGCTGCTGAGAGATCGCCCACATGAATCCGGCGATTCGGAATCGCGCAGGTCCGCCACACGAGACGTCTTCCGTGTGGCACAAGCGCACGGCGGAGTGTGTGCGCGCACGCCCGATGAGCGGCGTGGGACTACTGGACGTTTATCTTTATGAGCAGTTTTTGAATGACACCACGTCCCTGGGAGCAACGAATTGGCCTCTCCAACTCGCACTCGATCTGAGCCCCAAAGCCGCATCGGTCTCAGCCGGGATCAGCTGGTCAATGTGTTTCGAACGATGTACCTGTCGCGCCGGCTGGACGACAAAGAGATCCAGCTCAAGCGACAGAACAAAATCTTCTTTCAGATATCGGGTGCCGGGCACGAGGCCGTGCTCATCGCGGCCGGCATGACACTGCGCCCGTCGTATGACTGGTTCTTTCCGTACTATCGCGATCGCGCGCTCTGCCTAACGCTCGGAATGAAGCCTGCCGAGATGCTCTACTCGGCCGTGGGCGCGGCAGTAGATCCCAACTCGGGCGGCCGTCAGATGCCGAGTCACTGGGGTCATAAAGGACTCAACATCGTCACGCAATCTTCGCCGACCGGAACGCAGTTCCTCCACGCCGTTGGAGCGGCCGAAGGAATTATGCGCGCCGCGCGATTGGGAATCAGCTCGGGCTTCCAAGACGATGAGATCGTGTATGTGACGGGCGGCGAAGGGCAGACGAGCGAGGGCGAATTCTGGGAGTCGCTCAACACGGCGTGCAATCTCAAGCTGCCGATCGTGTATTTGATCGAAGACAACGGCTACGCCATCTCGGTTCCGGTTGAAGTGAACACGGCGGGCGGATCGATTTCCAAACTCGTCTCGGGCTTCCCGAACCTGGATCTGCAGGAAATCGACGGCTGCAATTTCCTGGCGAGCTACGACGCCCTAACGCGAGCCGTGACCCGAGCCCGCCGCCGCGAAGGACCCTCGCTCGTACACGCGCACGTGATTCGCCCGTACTCGCACTCGCTCTCGGACGACGAGATTCTGTACAAGCCGCCCGAGGAACGTGCCGAAGAGGCGAAGCGCGACCCGCTCGTGACGTATCCGCTCTGGCTCGTGGAGCAGGGTCACGCGACCGAAGCCGACATCGAGCGAATCAAGGAAGAAGCCGATGCCGTCGTGCTGGCCGCCACCGATGACGCGTTAGGCCAGGAGCAGCCCGGCCCGGAGACCGTCTACTTCGGCGTTTACTCGCCTGACGTCGATCCAACCAGCGAGCAGTTCGACACCGAGGACGACCCGCAATACAGCGGCAACGAGACGACGATGGTCGATCTCCTGAACGCGTGCATGAAGGACGAGATGCGCCGCGATCAAAAGATCGTCGTCTTCGGTGAAGACGTCGCCGACGTCTCGCGCGACAAGTACCTCGGCAAGGTGAAGGGCAAAGGCGGAGTCTTCAAAGTCACGTACGGCCTGCAGACCGAATTCGGCAGCGACCGCGTTTACAACTCGCCGCTTGCGGAGGCGAACATCGTGGGTCGGGCGATAGGCCTTGCCCTGCGCGGCTTCAAGCCCGTCATCGAAGTGCAGTTCTTCGATTACATCTGGCCAGCGTATATGCAACTGCGCGACGAGCTGGCGACAATGCGCTGGCGCTCGAACAACGCCTTCGCGGCCCCGGTTGTCGTTAGGACCACTTATGGCGGCTACATCCGCGGCGCGTTGTACCATTCACAGACCGGCGCCAGCCTCTTCACGCACTGCCCAGGCTTGCGAGTCGTGTGCCCGGCGACCGCTCTCGATGCAAATGGCCTGCTGCGCACGGCGATTCGCTGCGACGACCCGGTGATCTTCCTCGAGCACAAGCACCTGTATCGCCAGACGTACAACAAGGCTGCCTATCCTGGACCGAACTTCATGATCCCGTTCGGCAAGGCGAAAATCGTTAGGGAAGGCACTGACGTGACCGTTGTGACGTACGGCGCCACGGTACAGCGCGCCTTCGCCGCGGCGAATCAGGTTGCTGACGCGGGGATCTCGGTCGAGGTGATCGATCTTCGCTCACTGTCGCCGTGGGATCGGGAGGCTGTCTACGCATCGGTGAAAAAGACAAGCCGCGTGATCGTGGCGTACGAAGACGCGATTTCGTGGGGCTATGGCAGCGAGATCGCCTCACGCATCGCGGACGACTGCTTCGCGTGGCTCGACGCGCCCGTTAGGCGAATCGGCTCGACGGATACTTTCGTCGGTTACGCGCCACGGCTGGAAGACGCGATCCTTCCTCAGATCGACGACTTTAGAAACGCCTACGAAGAGATAGTAAAGTTCTAACAGCAGCGGGTATCAGTTGCGCCTGAAGATCTCACGGGCGCGCGCGGTTAGCTCCCCTAACGTTCGCCTTCCACCGGGCTGCAACAACCAGCCAGCGACATAGGCCGCTCCGAATGCTGGCAGTCGCATCGCGAGCGCCAACACAGGCGCAGCGGTCGGCAGCCAAGCATCCACAGCGAATAGCACGAGTGCGGCTGCAACGGCCGCTAGTAATGGTTGTACGAGGACTCCAAAGCAGTCACCAAGCGTGAGCGGCGTCCCCCGAATCGCATTGAGCGCACTCGGCACCGCCAAAGTGCACGTCGCCACCGCGAGCATCGCGGGGACGCCGACCGGTCCATAGCGTAGACCGCCAAAGACCACAGCGGAGAGGATCACCGGCGTTGTGACGAATGACCAGCGCAACTGCCGCATCGTCGTCCCGGTCGACAGATACACCCACTGCATCAAACGAATCATCGTCGCTCCGACAATCGCGACGCACAACCAGCGCACGAAAACGGCGCCGCCTAACCACTGCGGACCGAGAATCACATGCAGTACGAGCCGCGCCTCCATGAACATGAAGGCCGCGACCGGCAGCGAAACCGATACGACCGGACGCAGCGCGTGCCGCACATACGCGCGAAAACGCTCGGCGTCGGTCCGCACGCGGCTCAGCGTCGCGACGGCGACGTCGGTGAGTGGAGTGAACAGCTCGAAGAAGGGGAACCACGCCCAGCGCTTGGCGCTGTCGTAGAGACCGGCCACACTGGCACCGCCTAACGTGCCAATCGTCACGCGGTCGCTCTGGTCGCCGATCCACGAAATCATCCTGGCGCCCATGACGCCCAGCCAATAGCGCCGCAGCACGTGCGCGTTGCCGCTGCGGCTGACCTCACGCGTTGGCCGCCAGGAGACGAGCATCCACATCACAGCGGCGCGACCAAGCTCCATCACGGCCACCTGCAGCATCAGCGCCCAGTAGCCCGCGCCCGCCAGCGCGGCGGCGATCGCGACGGCGAATGAGAGCGCGTGCGTGCTCAGTTGCGCCCGCGCCATGGTCACGAAGTGCAACTGTCGCTTGAGCAGCGCTTCGTGAATGGAGGAGAGCGAGACAACGAAGATGACGGCCGCCCAGACAAGAGTCACGAGCACCACCCGCGGCTCGTCGTAAAGCCACGCAAGCACGGGGCCGAGCAAGGCCATCGTCGCCGTTAGGCCGAGGTTGATCGGCAGCGCCGCGTAGAACAGTCCGCTCGCGTCGGCTGGCGTCAGCGTGTCCTGCTGCATGACGGCGCTCTGCAGCGCCTGTTGCCCGATACCGTTCATCAGCAACGCGATGGGGAGGACCATCGCCTGTACGCCGTAGTCAGCCGGCGTTAGGATGCGCGCGAGAATCATCGCGGCGCCGAGCTGCACAATGAGCTGAGCGGCGCGCGACCCGACCGCAGTTGCCCCCGATCGCACCGAGCGAGCCGCGAGTCCTTCGAGCGCGGCATGGTCGCGGAACCACCGCTCCGCGCTCATCGCGCGGCAGCGGTCAAACAGCCAGCTCGCCGCCGCGCATCAACTAGCGCCAGCGATACTGCAAACCTCCTTCGATGAACCGCGGGCCGCCGATGCGGGTGAAACCATTCGCTACTTTGGTGACCTCGTATTCGCGGTCGAACACGTTTTCGACGGTCACAAACGCATTGGCGTTGCTCGTCAGGCGGCGTGACACACGCACGTCTGTGACGACGAACGACTCCAGCGGGAGCTGGTTCACATCGTCGTCGAACCGCGAGCCGACGAATCGCGTGGTCAGACCGAGCGATATGGCGGGATGATCGAAGCCAACGATCGCCGTCCCCTGATTCGTCGCGGTGGCGCGCGCCCTTTTCCCAACGAGCTGTGGCTGCGTAGCAGCCTCGGTGATCTCGGTGGGGTTCCAGCTGTAGCTCCCGGCGAGCGTCCAGTACCGATGCGGCCGCACCTCGAGCTCGGCCTCTATCCCTGACGTGCGGAACTCGTCGATGTTCTCGCGCCGCCGGCAGGTCCCGCCCGCCGGGACGAATCCACACGGCGCGATATTCCTGCCGGTTGCCCCCGCCAGCGCCAGCGTGACCTCGAGTATGGGATCACGGACGACGCTATAGAATGCCGTTAGGCGCGTGACGACCGAGCTGCCTAACACGAGATCGGCTCCGACATCGACGCCCGTCAGGCTCTCGGGTTGCAGATCCGGATTGGCCTCGTTGATAATGTTGCCGGCTTCGCGGAATGGCTTGTAGAGCTCGTTGAGCGTCGGCGAGCGGAACGAACTGTAGACAGAGGCGCGCAGACCGATGGTGCGATTGGCCTGATGTTGAAGACCCAGGCTATAGCTGGTGCGTGAATCGGACGTGCTCGCATACAACGTGTCCAGCGTGGTGGCATTTGTACGCAGGTTGCGCTCCGTTCGTCTCGCCTTTTCATTGCGGAACCGGTCGTGCCTGACGCTCGCGAGTACTCGAGAGCGGTCGCCGAGCGAGAGAGCATCCTGCAGATAGAACCCTGCCAGGCGCTGCTCGCCAAAGACGCGGCGGCGGCTTGCAAACGATCCTGCGTTGAAGTTGAAGTCTTCGTTTACTTCGCCGTCCACGAACGAGAGATCTGTCCCGAGCGTCAACCGGTTCACGCGGAAGACCTCCTTGGACCACTGCACCTGCGCGCCTGACGAGTGCGTGGGCACGTCGAATTGATTGAGGTTCGGCGTTTCCGTTTGGCGATCGAGTGCTTCGGTTGTAAAGAAGTTCTCGTAGGCGCTGGATCCTAAGTACGCGGTGGCTGTAAAGAGGCTGCCGTCACCCGTAAGCAGACGGCCGCCGCCGCGCAGATCGCGAGCGATCGTCGAGTTGTCACGCAGAGCGGTGCCGTTGTGCCGAAAGTCGTCCATGTAGTTGCCGCCGACGAACAGCCGCAGCGATGACGATGGGTCGAACGTGACTTTTCCGAAGTACGCGCTATTACGCGAGTCGACCTTTTCATCGATCGCGCCGCGAATGTTTTCGGGCACGTTGATATAACCGTCGGTATCGAAGTACTCGGCGGCGAAGATGGCGCCAAATTTCTCGCGTTTAGCCGTCGCGACGGCGCTCGACCGCATGGCCGCGAAGCTCCCCGTCGTTTGCGTCAGCGTAAGTGTGTTTTGACGCGGCTCGTCCGTGATAAGATTGATGACGCCGCCTAACGCGCGGTCCCCCCAGACGCCTGCGCCGCCGCCGCGTACAACCTCCGCCTGTTTGATGAGCGCCAGCGGGACCCGCGGCCAGAACACCCACCCGGCAAAGGGCTCGTTCATCGGCACGCCGTCGAGCAGGACGAGGGTGCGACTCGCGGAGGAGCCGCCGAGGCCGCGCAGCGCGGGCGCCTGACGCGACGGGTGCGACACGATGCTGCTCTGATAATCCTTCGTCGTGTAGCCCGGGATCACTCGCAGAAAGTCGGACACGGTGCGTGCTGCGGAGCGCTGAATATCCGCCGTTCCCAGCACCGCCACGTTGGCGGGAACTTCGCGCACGGCTTGGCTCACTCGTGTCGCGGTAATGATCGCGGCGTCCAGCACCGTCGGCTTCCTTGTTGTGTCGGGTTTTTGCGCAGCCACGGCCGGAGCAGTGAGCGCGGCAAACACGACGGACGTCAGCCAACAATTCATTTGCTTCATCCCGCCTCCGATTCAGTGAACAGCGCGGCGCGCGACCGAGTCGGCGTACGCGATGAAAGTCGAATCCCAAAGCTGGGCCACGGTCGCGAGGGTTGGAACCAGCCCGCGCTCATGCGCCCACCGTTGAAAGTGCAGCATCCCTGTCGTATCGATGCGGCTGTCGGCACGTATTGCGGCCCAGCAAGCACGGCGCACAACCGCAGGGTCCTCGCTCATCGCTGCGGCGAGAATCGCAACGTTGCGCTCCGTCTTTCCCTCCGAATAGCGGCCCAGGGCCTCGCGGTACGCAAGCATGAAGCGCCGCCCTGCATCGCGGTGGCGCTCGAGCAGGTTGCGCCCGAAGAAGACGTACCCGTACGTCTCGTTAGGTGCTGCGTCCTCCGCGCGAATCCAAACCGTCCCGGCTCCGGTAGCGAGGACGTGCGACAGGTACGGTTCTCCCGACAGCGCCACGTCGAGTTTTCCATTCTTCAAGGCGTCGATTTCTGCCAGGTGCGGCACGTCGGTCCTCGTCTCGAGCTGTTCCATGGTTAGGCCGGCGCGCGCGAGCATCCTCACCGTGATGTAGGTCATGTTTGCCTCACGGCTGTACGACAGCCGCTTGACCATGCGTGCGGCGTTCAGCGTGTCGAGCCCCGGCCGCACCACGAGCGCGATGTGGGTGCAGCCGCTCGCGGTATTATAGTAGCCACGGTCGGCGACCATTCGAATCGGTTCACCCCGCGCAGCTGCGTTGAATATCCCCGCCTGCGCAGTGCTCGAGAGCACGTCGAGCTCACCACTCAGTAAAAGCGGCACTGCGTCCGCCGGCCGTGCAATCGGGACGAGCTCGACGTCGAGCCCGTGCTTGGCGAAGAGGCTTTCGGCAGCGGCGATATATATCGGCGCCAGCGCTAGATACGGCTGCGTCACCACTTTGAGTTTCGTGCGCGCAGTTTGCGGGGTATCGCCGCAGCCAAGCGCGACCGATAATAGCAGCAGGGACGCTGCGCGCGTACGGCGCATCACGCGCGCTCCACGAGCGCTTCGGCTGCGCCACTGTTCGCTCGCAACCGCAACGGCAGCAGCTTTCCCCGCGACGTGACGCTCGGCGGCTCGCGCCTAACGCGAAATGTGCCAGCTTGGCTCCACACCCCGCGCGACATGTCGGCCGCCCCGCCGCCACGCGCGAGCGCCGCGAGAATCACTTCGATCGGCTCGGTCTCGTTCACCAGTCGTACCGAAGGGTGTACGAGGAGGGTGAGGCGCGTGAATCCACGCTCGTCTTCTTCTTCGACCAATTGATAGTCGAGCGACGACCCGCCGAAACGCGCCGGAAGGTCGTGCTCCAGAATGCGTTCCATGTCGCTTCCGATCAGCGTCACCCCTTCACCGGTGAGCTTACGGAAGCTGCGGATGTCTTTGATATGCGTCGTTAGGCCCAGTGCTTCGAACGGGCAGCCGCAGGCACGTTGCTCTACTACGCCAAAATCGTCGGACTCGACATTCAGCAACACCTTAGGCGCCGAAGCCAACAGCGTTGTGAAATGGAAGGAGGGCACGCTGACATCAAAGCCAGGGACCGTGCGTGACGCCTGTATCATGGCCAGGTGATCGGCGTAGAAATGGTGATCGTTCGGATGATCCGAGGTGGTACAGCTCAGTCCCACAGGACCACCCTCGGTGAAATAGTAGGTCGAATAGAACTTCGCGCCGGTGCGCCGGATCTCGGCGACCTTCGCGGGCGTTGGCGGCTCACCCCCTATCACAAACACCGCTCCCGTTAGGTCGATGCCGGCTTGATTGGCTGCGACGCAGATGCGCAGCGCTTTGCTCACGTGCGCGCGGATGCCGCACGCGCCGCGACGTCGCAAGGCATCACGCGCCCACTGCGCGATGACATGTGCTTCGCTGAGTGGCAGGTGCTCCGGACGCGGGATGCGCGCGCCCGAGGCACGCGCTACGGCGACGGCCGCTGTGGTCGCGAGGCGGAAGCTCCACGCCGCGCCGTCGCTTCCACCGCGTATCGGAGAGAACCAACGCTCTGGAATGTTCTGTACGGGCACACGCTGTAGGACGCTATCCAACCCATTGCCGGGCGGAATCTCGAACCAGAAAACGGTCGGAATCCCCAAGAGCTCATGGTAGATGTCGCCGAGCAGGATCATCGGCAGACGGGCCGTTAGGTGCTCGAGATCCATGAGCACTCGTCGGGCACCACCGGTGCTGCCGCCCGTGGAGACGGCGTGGTAATGACTGACACGCGGATTGTCGAAATCTTCGGCGCGCACCTCAACGCGCTGACTGCCACGGACTATCGGTCGCGTCGCCTTGAACTCCTCGAACGAGACATAGACACCAGCCTCGCGCAGCTCCGCCAGCGCGCCCTCGATTCCCTCCGTCGCAACGAGCTCGCGCACATCGTCCGGTGAGCATCCGGCGACGTTCATCAGCTTGCGATACGGGCTCGCTGGATTCTCGAAGACGGCGCGCTCGAGCGTCGCCAGGAAGTTCGACTGTCGCTCTGCGAGGCGTCGTTGGATGATCGCGCGCGCGTCAGCTTCCGTTAGCCGCTGACGTAGAAACGCGGGAAGTCCTCGCAAAAAGCCAGCGTACCCGAATGCCGCTTTGATGAGCGTCATGTAATGGAGGCGCTGGCGAGCCAGCGTCTGACTTTCCGCGCGCGGTCCTGGCGAAACCAATCCACTGTTGGACGGGCTGGGGGAATTGCCACGACTCAAATCGGGTCGAACGCGACAATTAATGGACCCGTCGGACTGTAGCGAGAGTCGTTTTGAAAAGAATCGGTCTTACAACGACTTAGCTGGGGTTAGCCGGGGAAGCAGGGCAAAAAGTGACTCGCCAGAATCGCCGCACCGTTCCCGCCATTGACGCACGCGTGCCACAGCGCGACGAGCCGGTGACCGATCGGCGTACTGATGAGGTCTCTTTGACAAAGGCCCTTTTTCGGGGCGGGAGTTGGTCGGCAACGCGATTCGAGGCGAGTTGGCACGGCCAATGCATTGTATGGGTGTGGGAATGGGTTCGGGTCGGGGCAACACGGAGCGAAGCGGTGGTGTGGACTGGGGTTGCCCCGAGTGTCCTAAAGGATGTTAGAGAGCAATCCTTCTGGTAGTTCCGGTACGTAGAGGGCTAGGGATATGAACTGGTCAACAAGACTTCGACTTCTTCTAGTTCAGCAGACTCCGGCGGAAGCTCAGCG
>CBQVAZ010000073.1:0-10711 GCA_967720205.1 uncultured Gemmatimonadaceae bacterium
GGTGTGCACTTCATCGTCAGCCGCAACCTGCACAAGCGTAGCGCTGCCCTGCGCGAGCTTCGCAAGGCAGTCGGAACGCCGGACGAGATCAAGACGAAGACTCGCCGCGTAGCCAAACGTGTCGCGGCCGGTGCTCGCCAAGATGTCCGCAAGGTGGTCGAGCACGCCAAGAAGTCTGACGTGGTTGTCGTGCTAGAAAACGATGCGGCGGAGCTCTTCGATCGCACGAAAGACGCATCGCAGCGTCTCAAGCGATCCGTGATGAAAGGGATCAAGCAGGGAAAGACTGTCGTGGCGAGCGTTCCTTCGCTGCCAAAGTTGGCAAACGGCTGGCAGAAAGTCGTACGCTCGGTGACGCGCGCCTAGTTCTAACTGGGCTGCGCGTTCCCGACGGGGCCGCACACGGCGTCCTGCGACGCCGCCACCAGCGTCCCGCGAAAACCAGCGGCCTTGAGCACGCGCTGGGCGTTGCCTAACGCGACGTCCGGCGTGTTGTTCACTTCGCTCAAGTGGCACAGCACGACGTGCTGCGCGCGCCGCTTCACGGCTGCGCGCATGAGGATTCCGGCCGCGCGATTGGAAAGGTGGCCGAACGGCCCAGCGATGCGGCGTTGCACCGATGGTGGATACGGCCCGGCGCGCAGCATGCCTTCATCGTGATTCGATTCCAGCACGAGGATGTCGACATGGCCGCACGCTTCCGCGAGCCCTGACGACACATATCCCAGGTCGAATGCGACCAGCGCTCGCTCTCCGGTATCTGCGGCCGTGATGAAGTACGCGCACGGCTCAGCTGCGTCGTGCGACACCTTCCACATCTCGATCATCAGGTTGTCGATCAACGTTGGTTCGTGACGATCCACGATTTCACGGCGCGCCTTGCGAAGGCTCGGCAGCTCCGCGTGCGTACCGCGCGTCGCGTAGACGGGCCAGTGAAAGCGCCTCGCGAGCACGCGCGCTCCACGCACGTGATCCTGGTGCTCATGCGTCAGCAGCATGGCGAGAATGCTCTCGGGAGCGATTCCGATTCGCGCGAGGCGGGTGCAGATGCTGCGTGGGCTCAATCCGGCGTCGATCAGCACGCGACCGGTGCCGTGCTCTAGCAGGACGGCGTTCCCGCGGCTGCCGCTGCCGAGGACCCACAGTCTCACGAGCGCCACCGCTTGGCGTGCGCCGCGGCGAGCTGTCGGCGGGCACGCACACCTAACGTGACGTCGCGGCGCGCCATCACGCGCTCGACAACCTGGAGAAAGCGCTCGAGGTCGTACACTTGCGCTCCAGGTCCCCAAGCGAACGGCGGCACGGTCTTGGGCGCGAGACCGTCGTACACGACGTTGGCGCCGGCGCCGATCACGCTGCCTGTCGTTAGGCGCGTCCCGATGCCCGTCTTGGCGTGGTCGCCTAACAGCGTGCCGAGGAATTGCATCCCCGTGTCCTGCGCGCCGTGCGGCGTCCACATGCTCACGTTGCCATACGTGTTCTTCAGATTGCTGTTCACCGTCGACGCCCCGAGGTTGACCCAGCGACCCAAAACACAGTGACCAATGAAACCATCATGTGCTTTGTTCGCGTGCCCAATGAATATCGTATTGCTCACCTCTCCGTGCACACGACATTCGTCACCGATGCTCGCAGCGGCGACGCGCTCACCCAAGACCATCGTGTTAGGTCCGATCGCGCACGGTCCCATGAGACGTGTAAAACCACGAATGTGAGATCCGCGCCTGACGAGTATCGGTCCTGTCGAAGCGTCGAGCAGGACGTGCGGCTCGATCGTCGCCCCCAACTCCGCAAATACCGGATGGCCGGGCAGGATTGTCGCATCCTTTGGATTCGCCGTTTGCAGCGTGGGCCCGAGCCGCAGAATGTCTTCGCTCAACATTTCGGGGAGATAGCGCACCAGGTCCCATGGGGCCTCGAGCCAGCGTCCGCTCAACTCGGCGCGCTTGGCGGTCGGATCGAGTAGCGATTCAAGCTCGGTGCCCGCCGTGCGAAGCGCCGAGGCCGGCGTCGCTCGCGTCAGTCGCAGTGCGGCGAGCTGGCCGCCGATTGTCCAAGCCGCCGCATGTCCATCGATCAGCGCCTCGAGCAGCGGTAGCGCGCGCGCGTTCGCAATGACAGTCCCAGCGGGCAATTCGTTCTGGAGGAACGCGCCTGGTGCACCAGCTTCCTCGAAATCGTCGAGATGCGCCGCGCCAATGAATCCGGCGGCCGAAGTGCCTAACGCGGTTTCCCAGCGCTCACGAATGAGAACGACGCCTGCTCGCAACTCGGAAACAGGACGCGTCAGTGCGAACGGCTCGAAATTGCGTGCGGCGGCGTCGTCATACAGGATCAGTTTGCTCATGCCCGATCGCGAACCGACGCGGGTAGGTGCGTCAGTAATTCCTTGAGATCTGCCGCTCCGTCCATGCTCGTCACGAGCGTGAGATTCCGCTGCGCGACGACGACCAAGTCGCTCACACCGTACAGTACGACGTCCACGCCATCGGCGGCGTGAACGACATTTCCAGTCGAGTCGATAGTGTAGACCGGACCACTAGCCGCGTTGCCGTCGGTGTCGAGCTCGCGCACTCGTCGGAGCGCGCTCCATGTGCCGACGTCGTCCCATCCAAAGTCGCCGCGGAGGACAACGACTCTACTGCTGCGCTCCAGTACGCCGACGTCGACCGAGACGGACTTCACGGCAGCGAAGAATGCCACGCGGTCGTTTTCATGCTCGGTGAGTGCCGGCGCGACTTCTGGAGTCAGGCGTGAGACTTCATCCAGAAAATCGGCGACGCGCCAGACGAAGATCCCCGAATTCCACAGGCAACCGGCGGCGACGAGTCGTTCGGCCTGCTCGCGTCCTGGCTTTTCGATGAAGCGCGCAACGTTGCGTGCCGCTGCGTCCAGTTTTTCTCCGGGTTCGATGTAGCCGAAGCCCGGATCGGGCCGAGTGGGGACAACGCCGACTGTCACGAGCGCTTGGTGTGTCACGGCTGCCTCGGCCGCACGCGTTAGGCACTCGCGAAAGCCGACGGCGTCACCGATCGCCCAGTCGGCGTGCACCGACAGCATGACGGGATCCTGCGCGTCGCGCTTCTTGATCTCGAGCGCCGCCCACGTCAACGCGGCTGCCGTACCGGCGGGCTTGGGCTCGGCGATGACGTTCTCGCTAGGCAGAGCAGGCAACAGTGTGCGGATCGGGGCGACGAGTGACTCGCTCGTCAGCACGAGGATCCGCGCCATGTCCACGATCGGCGCGAAACGCTCGACGGTGTTGGCGATGAGCGGATTGCTATCGATCAGAGCGAGCAGCTGTTTTGGACGAGATGGCGTGCTGAGCGGCCAGAAGCGCGTACCCGTGCCCCCGGCCAACACCACGCCCCAGCGACTCACGCGCGCTCTCCCTCCTGAGCGCGAGCTGGTGTGTCGACGCCGAGAAGCTCCGCGACGCGCACGTACAGGCGTTTCGGGCTGAACGGCTTCGTGAGAAAGTCGCTAGCGCCTAACTCCATCGCTCGCTGGAACTGCGTTTCCTGTCCGGCCGCCGTGAGAATCAGGCAGGGCACGTCGCGCCATCGCGCCGACGATCTGATCTTCGCCAAAACGTCGAGACCCGAGACATACGGCATCATCAAGTCGAGCACGACGAGATCGATCGGCTCGTCGCGCTCCAGCAGTTCGAGCGTTTCCTTGCCATCAAAGGCCAACGTGACGCGGAACGGGCCCTGTTCCAGCTTCATTTTGATGATGCGGCCGATGTGTGGCTCGTCATCGGCGACGAGGACATGTCGCGTAGTTGTCACGGGACCGCTCGTCACGCTTAAATGATGCTCGCGATGCGTCCGCGGAATCGGCGCAGATCGTACAGCAACGGCGCCGCATTCGAGCCGTGACTCAACAGCACAAGTAGAGAGGCATCGCTGGAGAGCACCGCGGCCAGTGCGAGACCATGCTCGAATTCCATTATAGTACTTACGAGGTCGCCGCGTCCTACTTGCGATTGACCGTCGGCATTCGCGGCGCCGCCGAGGAGGCTGACGGCATTGAGTACGCGAGGCAGGTGCGCCGCCAGTGCTTCCAGGTCTACCGCTGAGGAACCCGATCGACCGTCAACAAGTAGACCATCTCGACCGATCACCAACACAGCTTCGACGCCTTCGTGTTGAACGATGGCTTCGACGAGTTGTTTGAGTGTTGGTGAAGGCGCGGGCGGCATCCGGTGTTCCAAAGCATAACGTTGACCGGGTACCTGTCAAGCGAGCAAACGCTTGATGTCTCATGCCTTACGCGGTACTCTACGCCGGAGATCAATGGTGATTCGAAGACTGATACAGCGACGTGCACGAGCGCTGTCGTTTTGCTTTTTGGCCGCCGCAGCCGGTGGAGTCGCGGCGTGCGACGATCCGATCGGCCTTCAAGCCGGGATCGGCACGCTCACGGACACGTTCACGGTTTTCGCGCTGAGCGGCACGCCAGCGAGCGTTCCCGTTGCGTTGAGCACGACAGATCGGATCGCGGTCCGCATGTCGGACAACCTGGCCTTTGATGTGGCCTTCGACATCGACGCGAGCGGCAGCATCAAAGCGTTTCCTGTGCGTCAAGTCGTGCCATTCCGAGTGATTGCCGGGCTGCTTCAGCCGTCGCACCGCGTCGGCCTGCAAAAGGCAACGACGACATTCGACAACCTCACCAAGGCGCCGAGCGGCGGCTACAACTACGACTCGGCGACTGTCGTGCGTGCGGGAGAGACACTCATCGTGGAAGTGCAGGCGACGCAATGCTCGTTCTCTTTTTCGCCTAACCTGTACACCAAGATCGCGATCGACAGCGTCTTTGCCGCGTCGCGCTCTATTCGCATTCGCACGGTCCACGACCCGAACTGCGGATTCCGCTCGTTCAAGCCGGGCATACCTAAGGACTAGATGCACGACCTGCGCGTGTTTCGCGAGCATGTCGATGCACTCCGAGACGGCATGCGGCGGCGCGACAAGCTGGATCAGTACGGCGCGAGCATCGACGAAGGAGTGGCGCTCGACGCGCGCCGGCGCTCCATCATTCAGGCCGTCGAAGAGAAGAAGGCCACGCGCAACCAGAACAGTCAGGAAGTCGCGCGGCGCAAGAAGGCCGGCGAGGATGCGACCAGCCTCATCACCAACGGTCGCGCGTTAGGCGACGAGATCTCCGCGCTCGAGAACGAGTTGCAAGCAGCCGAGTCCCGGCTGAGCGAGCTGCTGCTCGATCTTCCAAATGTCACGCTGGAAGACGTGCCCGCCGGCGGCGAGGAAGCCAACCGCGTCGTCTCCACATGGGGCACGCCGCGTCCGAGCGACGGCATGAAACCGCACTGGGAGATTGCCGAAGCGTTAGGCATCCTCGACCTCATGCGCGGCGCCAAGGTGAGCGGCTCGGGTTTCGTCTTCTTCCGCGGCCTCGGCGCGCGTCTCGTTCGCGGGCTGATGAGCTGGTTCGTCGACACGCACGTACGCGACCACGGCTACGAAGAGATCTGGCCACCGGTCGTCGTGAATCGCGCGACGATGATCGGCACGGGACAATTGCCGAAGTTCGAAGAGGACATGTACGCGCTGCGCGACGATCCGCTCTTCCTGATTCCGACAGCGGAAGTACCTGTCACGAACCTCTACCGCGACGAGATCCTCGACGCATCGGTGCTACCAAAGGGCTTTGTCGCGTACTCGCCCTGCTTTCGCCGCGAAGCGGGAGCGGCGGGGAAGGACACGCGTGGTCTCCTGCGCCTGCACGAATTCGACAAGGTAGAAGTCGTGCGCTACTGCACGCCGGAACAATCCCCCGAGGAGCATGAGCGCCTAACGCGACACGCCGAGACGTTGCTCGAGCGGCTCGAACTGCCGTATCGTCGAGTGCTGCTCGCCGCCGGCGATACGGGCTTTGGCAACGCCAAAACGTACGACCTCGAGGCCTGGGCGCCCGGCGTCGGCAAGTGGCTCGAAGTCTCCTCCTGCAGCACGTACACGGACTTTCAGGCGCGGCGCGCGAACATCCGATACCGTCCAGCGGCCGGTGAGAAGCCGCGCTTCATTCACACGCTCAACGGATCGGCGCTGGCATTCCCGCGCACGATCGCGTGCCTGCTCGAAAACCACCAGCGGCCGGACGGAACCGTGACAGTACCCGAGGCGTTACGCGGCGTGCTCGGCACCGACCGTCTGGTTTGACGCATGCGCCGCGGCGCGCTGATCCTCCTCGCGTTCGCGGTCGTCATTCTCCTCGGCTCCTACGTCCTCTACAGCCGAAGAGTCGTTAGGCAGCTGCAAATGGAGGCCTCGCGCTCGGGGCTGATGTACGCGCAGATCTATCGGGCACTGAGCGATACGGCGGGTGACCCTAACGCCGCGCTCTTCGATCTCGCCGAGCACATCCGCGATTCCGGTATCCCGCTCATCCTCACTGACGCAACGGGACGCGCCACTGCAGTCGCCAATCTCCCGTTTACGGCACCGGACGATCCCCGCGTGGGCGACTGGATCGCAAGACTCGATCGTGAGAATCCGCCGGTCGTCGAGCGCGACGTGGGGACCGTGCACTTCGGCGATACGCCGCTCGTGCGAGGTCTGCGCATCATCCCGGGATTGCAGGCGTTTCTTCTTCTTCTTTTGCTGCTGGTGGGCGTGTACGCGTTGCGTGTACGTGGTCGCGCGGAGCGCGAACAGGTGTGGGCTGGAATGGCCCGCGAATCTGCGCATCAACTCGGAACTCCGCTCTCGAGTCTCGACGGCTGGATCGACATCCTCCGCGAGAAGTCGTCTGAAGGGGACGAGCTCACGCAGCGCGCGCTGAAGCATATGGACGGCGACCTCGAGCGCCTGCGTCGAGTCGCGCATCGCTTCGAGCGCATCGGACGACCGCCGAGTCGCGAGCAGGTCAACCTCACGGAAACCCTCGATCGCGTAGCGAGTTATTTCCGCGCGCGTGTTCCCTCACTCGCGCACAGCGTGCGCATCGAGACGCACTGGGATTCCGAGCCGCTCGAGATGCACGGCGATCCAGTCCTTATAGAATGGGCTGTGGAAGCGATCATAAAGAATTCGATCGATGCGCTGGCAGGCCGCGGTGGCACGATCACCCTGTCGGCCGAGCGACTGGCAGAAGGCGCCACGCGTGTGCGCTTGAGCGATGACGGACCGGGCGTCCCGCGCGAACTTCGCGCGCAGATCTTCGAGGCAGGTTTCTCGACGAAGGAGCAGGGGTGGGGGATCGGTCTCGCTCTCGCGCGTCGCATCGTGACCGACGCGCATGGCGGAAAGTTGGAGCTAATTCCGTCCGAACGAGGGGCGACGTTCGAGATTATTTTTCCCGCGTGACCGCAGGTGCATCGGCGCGAGATCTCCTCGCCACACTGAATGAGGCACAGCGCGAGGCCGTCGAGCATGGCGACGGTCCGTTGCTCGTACTTGCCGGGGCCGGCTCCGGGAAAACGCGCGTACTGACGACGCGCATTGCGCATCTCGTGCGCGAGCGGTCCGTGCACCCGGGGTCAATCCTCGCGGTCACATTCACGAACAAGGCTGCCGGCGAGATGCGCGAGCGGATTGGCCGCCTGCTCGGTGACGACCCGCGCCACATGTGGGCGGGCACATTTCACTCGATCGGCGCTCGCATCGTACGCGCGCACGCCGAGCTTGTCGGTCGCACCCGCTCATATACGATCTACGATGAAGACGACTATGTCGCGCTTGTTAGGCGCCTCATGGAGCGTCTCAACATCTCTGCGAAGGAGACGTCTCCGCAGGCCGTCGCTGCTGTCATCTCCGACGCGAAGAACAAGCTCGTTTCAGAGACTGAGTTCACCAACCTGGCGCGCGACGCGTTCACGAAAGCGACGGCGCGTGTGTACGGCGCTCTGGAAGGAGCGCTGAGGCAAAACAACGCCGCGACGTTCGACGATTTGCTCACGCTTCCGGTGGCGATCTTCGAGCAGCACGAGGATGTGCTCAGGCTGTATCGGGATCGTTTCCAGCATATTCTCGTCGACGAGTACCAGGACACGAACCGCGCCCAGTATCGACTCGTCGCTTTGTTAGGCAGCGCGCACGGTAACGTCACTGTAGTCGGTGACGACGATCAATCGATCTACGGTTGGCGCGGCGCCGATATCCGTAACATCCTCGACTTCGAGCGGGACTTTCCTAACGCCGCGATCGTGCGGCTCGAAGTGAATTACCGATCCACACCGGAAATCCTTCAGCTGGCGAACGCCGCGATCGCGCCGAACAGCGAGCGTTTGGGTAAGACACTTCGCGCAAGCCGCCCACGCGGTGCGAAACCGCGGTTGCTCGCGTCGCTCGATGAGCGCGACGAAGCCGACTTCATTACCACCGAGATCGAAAAGCGGCGCTACGGGACCACCGCGGTGCCGTACCGCGCCGTCGCCGTTCTATATCGCACGAACGCACAGTCGCGGCCGATCGAGGAGACGTTTCGCCGTAAGAACATCCCGTACCGGATCGTCGGTTCGGTGCGCTTCTACGACAGGCGCGAGATCAGAGACCTGCTCGCGTACCTCAAGCTCATCGCCAACCCACGCGACGACGAAGCGTTCCGCCGAGCGATCGGCGTTCCGAAACGCGGGTTGGGTGACACGAGCATCGACGCGCTGGCCGCGGCTGCTACGGCCGCCGGTAAATCGCTGCTCGAGGCCGCGGGCGATGAGTCCCTAACGACGGCGTTGCGACCGGCCGCGCGCACGGCGCTCGCCGACTTTGCGCGTCTCATCGGGCGTTTGTTTGAGAAGTCACGCGAAGCTTCTGTTGACGAGATGCTGCGTGCTTTGGTGAGTGCGATCGGTTACGAGGCGGCGTTGCGCGCCGAAGGGCCGGAGGGCGTCGAGCGACTGGAGAACGTGGAGTCTCTGATCGACGGAGCGGCGGAATTCGTCGTGGAGGAGGGTGGGGAGGTTGGTCTGACTCCGCTGGATCACTATCTGCAGCGCACCACGCTCGTCGCGGGGATCGACATCCTGGATCCCAACGCCGACGCGGTGACGCTGATGACGCTGCACAACGCGAAAGGGCTGGAGTTTCCAACGGTTTTCATCGCGGGTCTCGAGGAAGGACTCTTCCCGATCGCGCGAGCGCGCGAGAGCGAGACGCAGCTCGAGGAAGAGCGCCGACTCTTTTACGTGGGCATCACGCGTGCCGAAGAGACGCTGATTCTCACCCATGCGCGCAGCCGGCGTCGCAACGGCGAACAGATGCATTCCTTGCCCTCGAGTTTTTTGAACGAGCTGCCCCGCGAGCTCGTGCAGTCGAGCGCGACGGTGCGGCTACGTGGGAGCGGCCGCTTCGGCGCCTTCTCCGATGACGCCGCGGAGCCGCGTGCCTTCGTGCATCGCCTAACGCCGTCAGCGCGTCGCCCTGGCAGGCCGGTGGAGCGGCAAACGCTAGCGGCGGGGGGTGCCCCGCACGACGAATCCCAGGACGCGCCCCTCTTCTATGCAGGGGAGCGCGTCAAGCACCCCAAGTTCGGTAGCGGCACAATAGCGGAGCTGGCCGGCGCTGGTCGCCAAGCCCAAGTGGTCGTCGACTTCGACGATGGCGAAATCGGGCGCAAGCGACTCGTCATCGCGTTCGCAGGCCTCGAACGCGGACTCGGCTGATGGCCGATCGCGTCAGCGAAAAGGACGTTAGGCACGTCGCGTCGCTGGCTCGTCTTGGAATCGAGCCGGCGAAGATCGAGCAGCTGGTGCGTGAGCTGAACGGCATTCTCGAACACATGGATGTTCTCGCTCGCATCGACACCAGCGGCATCCAGCCGTTCGTGCCGCAGAAACTCGACGCGATGCCGTTGCGGCGCGATGAGGGCCCGTCGGTTCCTCTCGCTGGACCGCTGTCTGATATTGCGCCAGAGATGCGCGACGGGTTCTTCCTCGTGCCACGCTTGGCGACGCACGAAGACGAAGGATCACACAGCGCGTGAGCACGAGCACGCTCGATCTGACAGCGGCGGAGCTCGCGGAGCAGGTGCGTTCGGGGGCAGTGAGCGCGCCCGACGCCGTGACCGAGGCGTGCAGTCAGCTCGATGCGGTACACGCAGGACGCGACGGGCTGAACGCCGTCCTGTGGGAAGATCGACCGGCGGCCCTCGAGATGGCAGCAGAGCTGGATCGCCGGCGAATGACAGGAGAGACGTTAGGCGCACTCGCCGGCGTGCCGCTGATGCTCAAGGACAACATCGCGACGCTCGGCCTGCCGACGACCTGCGGCTCGCGCATCCTCGAAGGTTATCACTCCCCGTATGAGTCGACAGCGGCTGCGCGACTACGGCAAGCCGGCGCTATCATCCTCGCAAAAACCAATTGCGACGAGTTCGCGATGGGCTCCTCCACCGAGCACTCCGCGTTCGGTCCGGCACGCAACCCACGTGATCCGACGCGTGTGCCCGGCGGTTCGTCCGGCGGCTCGGCGGCTGCAGTCGCCGCGGGCGTCGTGCGTATCGCGTTAGGCTCGGAGACCGGCGGCTCCGTGCGACAGCCCGCGTCGTTCTGTGGCGTGGTCGGGATCAAACCCACCTACGGCCGCGTGAGTCGCTTCGGTCTCGTCGCTTTCGCCTCGTCGCTCGATAACATCGGCGTCTTTGGCCGCACGGTTGATGACGCTGCCCTCGGGCTGCACACGATCGCCGGTCACGACCCTCGCGATGCGACGTCGGCGCAGGTTCTCGTGGACGACTACCGCGCCGCTGC
>CBQVAZ010000074.1:0-10582 GCA_967720205.1 uncultured Gemmatimonadaceae bacterium
AGCCCGTGACTAGCGCTGTGCCGCAGCGGGCGCAGGGCATGTCCTGCATCGTGGCCCCGCAGTTGGCGCAAAAACGGCCGACTGGGGACTCGGTGTTACAAGTCGGGCAAACCATACGCTGAGGAGGATAGGGAATAGGGGGATAGCGGGATAGGGGATAGAACTGCCGAGCGTATCCCCTATCCTCCTATCCCCTATCCCCTAGTAACGAAGGAGATAGTTCTCGAGCTCCCAGGAACTGACTTGAGTGATGTAATCGTTCCACTCTTGGCGCTTAGCGGTGAGAAAGTGTTTGGCGACGTGATCGCCTAACGCGGAACGGATGATGTCGTCCTTCTCCAGCTCATCGCACGCTTCGTTGAGGTCATGCGGAAGATCGTCGATGCGGAGGCGGCGCTTCTCGCGATATGACATCTCGAAGATGTTCGTATCGACCGGCTCTCGCCAATCGGCGGTTGTTTCGATGCCGTCGAGGCCGGCCGCGAGCATTACAGCGAGCGCGAGATAGGGATTGGCCGACGGATCGGGCATGCGCACTTCGATGCGCGTTCCGCGGCCACGCCGTTCGGGGACGCGCACAAGCGGGGACCTGTTATGCATCGACCAGGCGACATTCACCGGCGCTTCGTATCCTGGAACGAGCCGCTTGTACGAATTCACCAATGGATTGGTGATCGCGCAGAAACCGCGTGCGTGTTGCAGCAAGCCGCCGATGTAGTGAAGCGCGACCTTGGAGAGCTGCCACTGCGCCTCCGAATCCCAGAAGGCGTTGTCGCCGTTGCGCCATAACGATTGGTGCGTATGCAGGCCGCTGCCGTTCTGTCCGTAGACTGGCTTGGGCATGAACGACGCGATGAGCCCGAACTGCTGCGCGATGTACTTCACGACGAAGCGAAAGGTCGCGATGTTGTCGGCTGTCGTTAGGGCATCGGCGTAGCGAAAGTCGATCTCGTGCTGACCGTGCGCGACCTCGTGGTGCGCCCCTTCGACTTCGAATCCCATCTGCTCGAGCGCTGCCACGATGGCGCGCCGCGCGTCCTCGCCAAGATCGGCGGGAGCGAGATCGAAGTAGCCGCCGACGTCGTGCGTCGCCGTGGCTGCCTGGCCCTCGCGGCCGGTGCGGAACATGAAGAACTCGGCTTCCATGCCCGCGTTCATCGTGAAGCCGGCCTGCTTCGCGAGCTCGATCTGACGCCGCAGCGCGCCGCGAGGGTCACCTTCGAACGGCCGGCCATCCGGATGCGAGATATCGCAGATCAGACGCGCGACGCGATTATCGGCGCTGCCCCAGGGGAAGACGCGAAATGTCGTTAGGTCCGGCTTGAGCAACATGTCGGACTCCTCGATCCGGACGAAGCCTTCGATCGAGGAGCCGTCGAACATGATGTCGCCGTCGAGCGCCTTGTCGAACTGCGAGCGCGGAACCTCGACATTCTTGTTGATGCCAAGGATGTCGCTGAACTGGAGACGCAGGAACTTGACGTTCTGCTGCGTCGCCAGTTCGAGTATGTCGCGCTTCGTCGCGGCGGCGAGCCCGTTAGGCACGGCCAAGACCGCCATTGCTAACTAGACCGGGAAGAGAATCTCGCGATACTTCGGCAGCGGCCAGAGATCGTCGGCGACCTTGAGCTCCAGCTCATCGCATAACGAGCGGACGTTGGCCATCGCGTCGGCGCCGTGGCTCGTGAGTAGCTTCGCCGCCGCTTCCGGATCGTCATGCGTGTGGTTGGCCTTGTCGGTCACGGCGCCAAGCTCTTTGCGCGCGTCCTGTAGCGCCAAGATCGTCGTGCCAAGGTCATTCGCCGCGCTGATCTGCGGGACCTTCTTGATTCCTGCCGACTTCGCGAGCGCCGCTCCGTCCGCGAGTTTGTTGGCGTACTCGAACGCGGCCGGGAGGACCATCGTGTCGACCATCTCAATGAGTGTCTGAGACTCGATCAACATGTCCTTCACGTAGCGCTCGACGCGCACGTGATAGCGGGACTCGAGCTCTTCCTTGGTGAGGATGCCCAGTTTCTCGAAGAGCTCGCGCGACTGCTTGGTGATGAGCTGGCCTAACGACTCGGGTGTGCGGCGGTAATTCGGCAACCCGCGCTTGGCCGCTTCTTTCACCCATGACTCGGCGTAGTTGTTGCCCTCGAAGCGGACACTCTTCGTCTCGCGAAATATCTCGCGGACGACCAGCATCACGGCGTCGTCGACGTTCTTCGTCTTCTTCTTCGCGGCCTTCACGCGCTCGAGGATTTCGTCGATCGCGGCGGCGACCGTCGCGTTGAGAATCATGATCGGGAACGCGATCGACTGCGAGGATCCCACGGCGCGGTACTCGAACTTGTTGCCCGTAAAGGCGAACGGAGACGTGCGGTTGCGGTCGGTGTTGTCCTTCTCGATCTCTGGAAGTTTGTTGACGCCGAGCTTGATCAATTCCTGTTCGGCGCCGTGACCCGCTGCCTTGCCGGCGGCGATGTTTTCGATCAAGCGTGTGAGCATGTCGCCCATGAAGACCGAGATGATTGCGGGCGGCGCTTCGTTTGCGCCTAACCGGTGCTCATTGCCTGACGTTGCGATTCCCGCGCGCAGCACGCCCGCGTATTTGTGCACGGCCTTCAGCACCGCGGCGAGGAAAACCAGGAAGCGAATGTTCTGATGCGGCGTCTTGCCCGGCTTGAGAAGGTTCGCTCCATCGAGCGCGTTATCGGACGCGATCGACATCGACCAGTTGCAGTGCTTCCCGGAGCCATTGATGCCGGCGAATGGCTTCTCGTGCAGCAGTGCCGTTAGGCCGTGTCGCATCGCCACGCGACGGAACGTTGCCATGGCGAGCTGATTGTGATCGACCGCGATGTCGGATTCCTCGAAGACAGGCGCCATTTCGAACTGCGATGGAGCGACCTCGTTATGGCGCGTGCGGATCGGAATGCCGAGCTTGTACAGCTCCTGCTCCACCTCGAGGATGCAAGCCTGCACGCGTTCGGGAATGCCGACGAAGTAATGGTCCTCGAGCTGCTGGCCGCGCGGCGGCGGGGCGCCAATCAGCGTGCGGCCGCCCATCACGAGATCGGGGCGTAGCGCGAACAGCCCGCGGTCGATCAGGAAGTACTCCTGCTCGGGGCCTAACGTGGTGAACACGCGATACACACCTTTGTCGCCGAGCAGCTCGAGCAGCGCGATGGCCTTTGTAGAGAGAATGTCGCTCGAGCGAAGGAGCGGCGTCATCTCATCGAGCGCTTCTCCGTTGTAGCCGATGAAAACCGACGGGATGCATAACGTGCGCGCACCACCGATCTCCATGATGAAAACCGGCGATGCAGGGTTCCACGCCGTGTAGCCGCGCGCCTCCCAGGTTGTGCGGAGACCGCCTGACGGGAAGGATGACGCGTCAGGCTCAGACTGAATCAGCTGCGACCCGGAGAACGCCTCGATGGGCTGTTTGTTTTCGTCGAAGTCGAGGAAGGAATCGTGCTTCTCCGCCGTTAGGCCCGTCTGCGGCTGGAACCAGTGCGTGAAATGCGACGCGCCACGGGCCGTTGCCCACTCCTTGATGACCTGCGCAACGGTGGGTGCGACCTCGATGTCGAGCTTTTTGCCCATGCGAATCGCCGCGATGAGCTTCTCCACAACATCTGCAGGCAGCTTCGCGCGCATCTGTCGCACGCCGAATGTGTTGATGCCGAACCATTCGGAGACGGGGCTGGGTACCGTGCCGTTGAGATGGACGTGGGCCCTGGGATCACGCGCAGCGATCGCCTGAAGGGCTGATCGACGCGAGGCAGATGGAGAAGCGGCGTAAGTCATTACTGAGTGAGGTCGAAGGTCTGAGGTCGAAGGCCAAAGGGGTTTTCGGAAGGCGCGAAGTGTAGCTGTATCTGTGCACAGTCTGCAAGGTTTAGCCGTCACTTTGCACATTTTGCCGTCACAAGTAGCCAATATCTGCCAATTTCCTGCAACATGAGCTCGATTTTTGTTGCATTTCTTCAAAAGGCATGCCTGAAAGCGCCATGCTGGCGGGGGCTGCTACCTTTGGGCCAACTCCATGAACCGTCGCCTCTTCGTCTCCGCGATCGGCGCTGCTGCGCTGGCTCCGCGCTTCCTGACGCGCCGTTCGCAGCCTGGCCGCCATCCAGTCATCGACGGTCTCGGAGAGATCCACCTGGACTACTCGACGGGACTCCTGGACGAGATGCGCGCCAGCGGAATGCGGGCTTGCGTCGTCACCGTCGGGAATCCGGCGCTGCAAGGCGCTTCCGCGTTCGACGACATGCGCGAGGAGGCGCTCGCGTACGACAAGCACGTGGCTGCGACGCCAAGCCGGTTGTCGAAGGCGCTGGCGACGGCGGATATCGATCGCGCCGTTCAAGACGGAAGCATCGCGCTCATCTACTACACGCAGAACGCGACGCCAATCGGCGACGATGTGGCGCGGCTGGATGCGCTGCAGAGGCTGGGCGTGCGTATCGTACAGCTGACGTACAACACGCGAAACTTGTTAGGCGATGGTTGCCTCGAGCGTACCAACGCCGGGCTCTCGACGTTTGGACTGGCTGTGCTCGAAGGGCTGAAGAGCCGCCGAATGCTGATCGATGTCTCGCACAGCGGGGAAGCGACGTCGCTCGATGCGATCCGTTTAGCGGCCGTGCCGGTGGCGATCACTCATGCCGGATGCAAGAGCGTTTTCGATCATCCACGCAACAAATCGGACACTGTGCTTCGTGCGATGGCTCAAGGCGGCGGCGTGATCGGGATCTTTCAGATCAATCCGTACCTCGGCCCTAACGAGCGAAACACGCTGGACACCTACGTCGCGCATATCGAGCACGCGATCAACGTGGCGGGCATCGAGCACGTCGGGATCGGCAGCGATCGCGAGCACCGCACGATCCCGGACACGGCGGAAGAAAAGCAGAAGCTCATTGATGAGTTGTCGCGGCTGCGGCCCGTGACAGCTGCGAATTTCCGCTGGCCGTTCTTCATCTCCGAGCTGAATCACCCGCGACGCATGGAGACGATCCGTCGCGCGCTGGAAGCTCGGCGACGACCAGCCGCCGACATCGACAGAATCATGGGCGGCAACTTCTATCGCTTGTTTCGCGAGACCATTGGGTAAGAATCCAGTGACTCCGCGTCAGTCGGTGCGGTGTAGCTAAGAGCATGGAGCCGCGGCCGCGCTGGATCGACATGACGAAACGGGCTGCCTGGTGGGTGGCAGCAGCGGCTCTGCTTGTCGCCGTCTTTCGAATCATCGGCAGCGGCAATTCCGGGCTCGTCGCGCCGGTGGACACGGCGACGGGCGGCGCGGGGACCGACCTGGAGAGCTTGCCCACAATCGCTGCTGATTCGAGCAAGGTCGTGGAGATCCCAGACTCACTGTTCGGCTGGAGCGGCGCGCTGCGCTTTCGCGCGCTGACTGCGGCCGAAGCGCTGGCGCTCCGAGGATTCGTGTCGCGCTTCGGCGAGCGCGCGATCCACACGCCGGCCGCCATCGAAGTGACATCGCGCGGAGGGCCGTTCACGTTGCTCATCATGCGCCCGTTCGGCGCCAAGCGCGGTGAAATGCTCAACGGCTACCGACTCGGGCGCTGGCCCGCCGAACGCTGGCTGATGGCGAAGAACTACTTCAATCCGGACGGCTTCGTTGAGGTGACAGCAGCGAACGCAGGAGTGCATCTCTCCGAGCACTTCGTGTTAGGCGACTTCGTCACTCACGATCAGACGGAAAAGTGGCCCAAGTACGTGGTTCTCGAAGAGAAGCTGATCGACAAGCTGGAGCTCGTTATGCAGGCGCTCAACGCACGCGGCGTGCGCGCGACGCGCGCCGTCGTGCTCTCAGGCTTTCGCGCGCCGTACTACAACGACCGCGGTGTGGGCGAGGGAATGGCGCGCGCGAGCAGGCACCAGTATGGAGACGCCGCCGATCTCATCATCGATAGCGACGGCGACGGACGCATGGACGATCTATCCGGAGATGGCCGGATTGACCTCCGTGACGCTGAAGTCATCAGTCGCGCTGTGGCGGAGGTCGAGAAAAAGCATCCACAGTTGGCTGGCGGTCTCGGACGCTACAACGCGATGGGTCCGCGCGGCCCGTTCGCGCACATCGATGTCAGAGGAACGAGCGCGAGGTGGGAGTCGGGGTGGTGGAAGAAAGGCAACAAATAGGTCAGAGGAGCGACTTGAGGCGCGCAGCGTCGATGTTGCCGCCGCAGACGATGCAAGCGACGTGAGTGCCCGGCTCAATCGTTAGGGCGCCCGTCAGCAGAGGCGCCACGGCAGCCGCGCCCGCTGGCTCTGGAACGATCTTGCAACGCTCCAGCAGCACGCCTAACGCGCGAACGATGTCGCGATCGGACACGACGAGCATTCGATCGACGAATGCTTGCACGTGGGCGAGGTTGAGGCGCCCGGCGAAGGGTGCCGCCAAGCCGTCGGCGATCGTGTCGAGTTTGCCGAGCCGCACAGGTTCACCGCGCTCCAGACTCTGCGACATGGCGCTGGCCCCTTCGGGCTCCACACCAATGACGCGCGCCGAAGGCAGTCGCTGCTTCACTGCCGCGGCTACACCGGAGAGGAGTCCGCCGCCGCCGCACGCCACAACGACCATGTCGACGTCAGGCAGATCTTCCACGAGCTCCAGGCCGACGGTTCCCTGTCCCGCGATGACGCGCGGATCGTCGAACGGGTGAATCAGCGTCAGGTTGCGCTCGCGTTGCAGCGTTAGGCATGTCTCCAGCAGATCCGCTTCTGTGAGCACGACTTCGCCGCCATAGCCGCGCGTCGCGTCGATCTTGCTCTGGTGGGCGGTGCGCGGCATAACGATCGTCGACTTGATGCCCAGCGTCGACGCGCCCCAGGCAAGAGCCTGCGCGTGATTTCCGGCCGAAAGGGAGATGACACCGCGTCGGCGCGCGTCCTCGTCCAGCGCCGAGAGCGCGTTCAGTACGCCGCGCGGCTTGAAGGAGCCCGTCTTCTGAAACAGCTCGAGCTTGAGCGAGACTCGCGCAGCGACCTGCTTGCTCAGGTAAGTCGAGCCAACGGTGGGAGTCCGGTGAAGGCGTCCGGCAATTACAGCGCGGGCAGCGCCGATATCATCGAGTGTGACAAGGGGAGCAGGGGCGACAGCGGGAGACATGGCTCAGTGCAGGGTAAAGTCTGCACCCGCTCCCGGTAAGGGAGCGTGACCGCACGACTGTTCTTGTTGCGCCTAACTAACGACGACGACGGCGCCGAAAGCCGGTACCGACGAGACCGAGCAAGCCCGTCGTCAGCAGCGCGAGCGAGCCGGGCTCCGGGGTAACGGCGCCGATCCACTGCAGATGGGTATCGACGCGAGTGAAGCCACTGAACTCGCCGAAGGTACCATTGAGGAAGTCATCGCGGTCGCCGAATCCGGACCCGAAGCTCAGGATGAACGAGTTGACTGCCGAGAGTTGGCCGTTGATGAAGTTCGGGCCTCCCGAGTCTCCTGGTCCGAGGTTCGATTCCCACTCACCCAGCATGAGACCGCAGAAGTTCTGCGTGCCCAGCACTGCGAACTCGATGATACAGGACGTGTTATTCGCGCCTTGCGGGCCGTCAAAGTCGGAGACCAGAACGTTCACGCCGGCCGTTCCGAAGAAGCCGTTCCAGAAGCCGCCCCAGACCGCGTCGGCGAAGGAGAAGTCGTACGTGTTTTGCCCGACGCGCCGAGTCCCATCGAAGAAGGTGAAACCGGTTCGCCCGCGGCCCGAGGCGCCGAATCCGGAGACCTCGAAGGGCTGGCCGCTGGGCGAGCCGGTGTAGAGCTGGTAGCGAGTGATGCTTGCGGACGGGGTAGTCGCCAGCCGAAGGACCGCGATGTCGTTCTCGTCGATCACCTCGCCCGTGTAACCGGGGGCGATGCGGGCGAATTCGACGTCGTGGATTTCAAGGAGCCCGCCGTTGTCTGGCGGGAAAAAGATCGCCTTCACTGAATCGAACTGGGCGACGTTGGATCCGTTGGTGACGCAGTGGGCGGCCGTGAGGATGTGGTTGTTCGCGAAGAGCGAGCCTGAGCAGAGGAACGTGCCGCTCCCTTGGTAGATGAGCAGTCCAGCGACGCCGTCGAGACGGCCACCGGGTGCCACGAAGTACTGCTGGTCAAAGGGATTGGATGCCGTGACGAGCGTGTTCTGGGCCTGCCATCCGACGTTGTAGAGCGTGGGCACGAGGCTGCCAGGTGTGGGCTGCGCGCCTAACGCCATGGGGATGGCGAACGACAAAACCAGAGTCTGACGATACAAACGCATGCGTGCCTTCATTGATCTAGTGTTGCCAAAGTAAAATGCGAACTGTCATGCGCCAGAGGAAAATTCTTCCAACTCATGTTGCGGCAGAGAGTTGAGAATACGCATCACGCTTCCCTTGCCTCGCGGATCAGTGACGTGCGAGCTTTCCAGAGCGGCGCGGTAGCCAAGTGGTAAGGCAGCGGTCTGCAAAACCGTTATTCGCGGGTTCGATTCCCGCCCGCGCCTCTTTCGGTCGATGGTCACAGACTTGTTAGGGCGCCTCGCGCCGTCGAAAGTGGTCGTAAGGCATAACGAGCCATCATGATGCGACTTGTCGTAGCGTCCGGGCTCGTGCATAGGGTGGTCGGTGCCGCAATTTGCGCCATCGGGTTTGCCACGGTCGCGCAGGGCCAGGGAATCGGCCCGCGGCCGAACCCGCGAGAGTGGTCGTCGGGTGGCCCGATCTCCCCCGAACAGGCGGCCTATGACGTCACATTCTACGACTTGGGGCTGCGCGTTTCGCCCGCGGATTCGACAATCGCCGGGAGTCTGACTGTATACGCGCGCGTGATAGCGCCGCTCGAGTTCCTCGTATTGGACCTCGACTCGGCGTTTACAGTCGAGCGAGCTAGCGACGTGACAGCTGGCGGATCGACCAACCTCGCCGTGGAACGGAGGGGTGGAAAGCTCTGGATCCGGCTGGACCGAACTCGCTCCGTCGGTGAGACGTTAGGTGTCGCCGTTGCTTACCATGGGCGCCCGCGCGTCGCGCCGCGGCCGCCGTGGATCGGCGGTTTTCAATGGGCGCGCACTCCGAGCGGCGCTCCGTGGATCGCGACGACCTGCGTGAACGAGGGGGCCGACCTGTGGTGGCCGGTCAAGGACCATCCCTCCGACAAGCCCGATTCAGTCTCACTGCACATCACGGTGCCTAACGGACTCGTCGTGGCGACGAACGGGAAATCGCGCGGCAAGCGCGCCAACGCCGATAGCACGACCACCTTCGACTGGCACGTCTCTACGCCGATTTCGATGTACAACGTGGCGCTCAACATCGCGCCATACCGCACGATCACGCGCGACTACGCCAGTGTGACCGGCGAGCATTTTCCTGTCACTTACTGGGTGCTGCCGGAGAACTACGAGAAGGGACTGAAGCTCGTGCCCGAGATGCTCGAGCATCTGCGGTTCTATGAACGCTTGTTAGGCCCGTATCCCTTCCGTGCCGACAAGTACGGAGTCGCGGAGACGCCGCACCTCGGCATGGAGCATCAGACGATCATCGCGTATGGCAATCAGTACAAGAAGAACGAAGCCGGATTCGACGAGCTGCATCAGCATGAACTGGCGCACGAGTGGTTCGGTAACCTGATCACGGCGAAAGACTGGAGCGATTACTGGCTGCACGAAGGATTCGGCAGCTACATGCAGCCGTTGTATGTCGAACGATTGCGCGGCAAGGCTGCGTACTTCGAGTGGGTCAAGCGGCAGATGGCAGGAGCGAAGAACCGCCGCGCCATCGCCGAGCCGTGCTGCCTAACGGCAGGCGAAGTGTACTTCAATCCCCCGGACTATCGGTCGGGCGACGGTGACATCTATGGTAAAGGGTCCGCCGTACTGCACACGCTGCGATACGTCCTTGGCGATTCGACCTTCTTTACTGTTTTGCGACGTTTTCTGTATCCGACGCGCGCGTCAGAACGAGTGACAGACGGCTCGCAAGTACGCCTGGTGTCAACAGACGACTTCATTCGTACCGCGGAGCGATACGCCAAGCGACCGTTAGGCTGGTTCTTCGACGTGTACGTGCGGCAGCCAGCGTTACCTGAAATCGTCGTGGAACGTACGGGCGACGTGCTCTCCCTTCGCTGGGAAGCGCCGGGCGGCCGTGCATTCCCAATGCCGATCGATGTGGAGATCGATGGCGTCACTCGGCGTGTGAGGTTCACGAGCAATAGTGCGCAGCTGCGTGTGCCTGCAACGGCGCAAGTGCGCCTGGATCCAAGGGGCTGGGTCTTTCGCGTCATGCAATGAGCGACGCGCCGAGCACAGCGTTCGCCCAAACCGTCGACGTCGAGACGCCGGAGCTTGTCGTCCTCACGTACACGGTCGCCGGAGTCGGGTCGCGGGTCGCTGCGGCGCTTGTCGACTACGGCATCTGCCTCCTTGGCTACGGTGCGGTTCTCATTGGGTTGACTTCGTTAGGTGCGCGCGGCGCGATCGGCGGGCGCAGTGCCGCGTGGGCTGGAGCGCTACTGTACCTGCTTCTCTTCGCGATTCTATGGGGCTACTACGTGCTGTTCGAGGGGTTAGGGGACGGACAGACGCCAGGGAAGCGGTTG
>CBQVAZ010000075.1:0-10561 GCA_967720205.1 uncultured Gemmatimonadaceae bacterium
CGGCTCTTGTGAATCGGGAGCTCAGGCGTCGAGGCCGGGCACGTAAAGAGGATGAGGATCCGGCGATCGCGCCGCAGGCCCATCATGATCCCCTTCCATGCTGTGGCCATTACCATGCTCGCCGCCGGACGCACGTCTTCCTCGCTATCGCTCGATATCGCGGCCGGACCGAAGTAGGTCCTCAGCGTATCGGCCAAGCGGCGGAAGGTGAACTCCGCGTCTCTGTGCGGGGCGAAGCTGGCGAGCAACCTCGTTAGGCCGTTGTCTCCGATCGTAGCGAAGACGAGAGCTTCCTCGCCTTCTACGACGGCGTGGAACGCGTAGTCGCCATCTTCGTCGATCGCGATGAATTGCCAGCCGGCGGCCGCTGCTTTCTTGAGCAGCGAATCGGCTGGTGTGCCCCAGTCCACGGCCAGAATTGGCGTCGGCGCGGGGTGTGAGCGCTGCGCGATCAGCCCGGGTGCCAAAGCACAGAGGGCGATCAGCGCGATACTGCTGCGCAATGAGATTCGAGTGTTAGTAGTCATAGAACGAAGCAGGTCCTAATGCCTCGTAATGCAACTCACGGACCCGTTGTACCATTTATGACCGCTCGGGCTCGCTTGCGTAACTGCCAGAGGCATTTGTAAGGCGTTTGCCCTCTCACGCGCGGCGCGAAGGGCACGAAGGGCTAAACGATTGGTACTGCGCGTTATTCGCGCTCTAATCCGGTCAAATGCGCGGTACTCTTGCAGAGTGCGCGGGTGGGGCCGCAACGTGTCCGCACATCACTGCCGCTCTCGCTTTGGAGATCAGCTCAATGCGTCTCGCTCCTGCCGCGCTCGTTCTAATCTGCGCTTTTTCGAGCAATCTCGTCGCGCAAAACACGGTTACGAAGTACGTGCGCTACAGCCGCGGCGGCACGACGTCATACGGCATTCTCGCCGGCGACGTGATCCGCGAGTTGAGCGGTAACCTTTTCAGCAATCCGCGCGAGACTGGACGCTCCCTGAAGCTCGCCGACGTTAGGCTGCTCGCTCCCTGCCAACCGGCCAAGGTGATCGCGGTCGGACTCAACTATCAGAGTCACCTGGGGACGCGCACCGCGGCCGCTTATCCAGGTCTCTTCGCCAAGCTGCCGACGTCGATCATCGCGACGGGGGAGGACATCGTGCTTCCGCCTGACGCGAAGAACACGCATTACGAGGGCGAGCTTGTCATCGTGATCGGGCGCCGTGCGTCGCGCGTATCGGTCGCTGACGCGAAGTCTTATGTGTTTGGCGTCACGGCCGGAAATGACGTGAGCGAGCGAGACTGGCAGCGCGATGATCTCCAGTGGTTCCGCGCGAAAGCGTCGGACACCTTTGGGCCGTTAGGCCCGGCCATCGTGACGGGACTCAACTACGACGATCTTCTCCTGCAGACTCGGCTCAACGGCGAGATCGTGCAAACCGAGCGCACAAAGGACCTGATCTTCAACGTCGCCAAGATCGTGAGCTACGTGAGCCAGTATGTGACTTTGGAGCCGGGAGATGTGATTTACACCGGGACACCGCAGACTACTAAGCCCATCAAGGATGGGGACATTGTTGAAGTGGAGGTGGAAGGTGTCGGAGTGCTGCGAAACAAAGTGCGGCAGGGGCGCTAGGCGACGCGCCTATTTCAAAACAAATAGCCTCGGGTGTTCAGTCTCGAGGGCGGAGTCTCGTGAATGATTTTGTTAATCTCGAGACTCTGCATAGAAGACTGACGTACTCGAAGCTATTTGTTTTGCCTTATCTGGGGATCTCGCTGCCGGGCGCGTGCGACATGTTAATGACGTCCCAGTACTGCTGAATGCGACCGTCGCGATAGGCGTCCAGCAGCTCTTCTACCGAACAGAGCATCGTCACTGAACGCGTGCGCCGCGTGCCGTTGGAGAAGTTGTAGGCGCCATAATTAAAGACGGCACGCAAGAACACCGAGCGATCGCTGAGCGGCAGCGTCGCGATGTTGTCATAGTACTTTCGCCACGCGTCGGGACTCTGGAAGAGATACTGCTCGACGTTGGATGTGTAGACAGCGCCCACTGTCGCGCCATGTCGTTTGAGATACGCGCCCACTGAGCGCACTGCCTTCTCTCCAGCGAAGTCGCCGATGATCGGCACGATGAGATTGCGCAGCTGCATCTGACGCAGCGCGGCGAAGTTCATCTCATTCGCGAGATAGCCACGCTGCACGCCTGCGCCATCGGTCTCGACCATCAGCTCCGCGTAACTCGGCATGGCACGGCCGAAGCGCCAGCCGCCGCTGCCGCGGCCAAACGAGTAGGTCAGCGTGGGCCCATCGACGAAGAAGGCACCGTGCACATACTCGATCCCGGCGATGTCGTCAGGCGTTAGGCTGAAGCGGTGCGTGGCCGTCAGATGCTCGATGATCAGACGCAGATTCCGCGCGAACATCGTGCTGTCTGGAGCGACCGCGTCGAAGGCGAGCATCAGATCGTTGACGCTGGTCGTCGAGTCGAGACCGGCTGGCCGCGGCCGCGAGAACAACGTCGCGAGAAAATCCGCGCGATCGCGCGAGAGCTCGATGATCGCCTTGTACATCAGATGCTGCAGCATCGCGCCGCGACGGATGTCTACGATGAACGCGATGCGCGGCCTGAGCGCGGCGATGTACGTGAAGTTTTGATCGGGGCCGACGCCGAGGTAGACACTGCCTGGTGGCAGCAACTCGAGCAATTCGGGAATGACGTGTTGGAAGGTGAGCTCGTTCGAAACGAGGTTATCAGAGCGAAAATACCCGTCAGGCTCCGACGATTCCGACACGAGACTCCAGAACGCGCTGTCGCTGAGCTGCGCTGGAAGGTCGGCGACGACGGTTTGGCGATCTTTAAACGCGCCAGTCGCCGCAAACGCGAGGGCAACGAAGGCGAGCGATGCTCCGCCTCCCCAGAGCGATACGTGACGACGGAGCTGCGACAATCCGTTCATCCTAGCGTGACCTCGCGACGCAGAGCATCAAGCCGATCCACCCCGATTATTATGCTGCGCACCCAGAGTGCCGCAACGGGAATCTCGAGTATATGAGGAACGATTGTCGCCCATAGTTCGTTACGTAAGTCTGCTATTCGCCGTTGCTTGCATGGCGCTGACAGCGTGCAGTGGACAGCGCGACGCCGCCGCAGCTCGCACGACATCAGTCACGGGCCTTCGCGGGACGCCACTCAGCGAGCCGCTCGCAAAACCCACATTCGTTCTCACGCGAACGGATGGGCACGCATACGACTTCGCGCGCGAAACGCAGGCTAAGGTCGCCTTGCTGTTCTTTGGCTACACGCATTGCCCCGACGTGTGCCCGCTGCACATGGCGAACATCGCGGCTGTGCTCGCGAAGATGCCGTGGGAAGAGCGCGAGGCGATTCGCGTCGTCTTCGTTACGACAGATCCGGAACGCGACACCCCGGAACGGTTAGGCGCTTGGCTCGCCGGCTTCGATCCCGAGTTCGTCGGGCTGCGTGGAGCGCCGGACACAATTAGCGCCATCCAGAAATCGTTAGGTCTCGTCCCGGCGAGCCGTCAGGCCAGCGTGGATTCGTCCAAAGAGTATCTCGTTGGACATGCGGCGCAGGTCATCGCCTTTGGCCGCGATAACGTGGCCCGAGTCGTGTATCCATTTGGCACGCGGCAGGATGACTGGGCGCACGATCTCCCAATGCTGGCGCGCGGCGAGGGTGGTACGCCGGCGGCGGCAGCACATCACGACACGCCATCGAGCGTGAGCGTTCTCGAGCGCGCCATCGCGCCAGCTGTGATAGTCGCTGGGACGGATAGTGCACGCGGTGCGCTCTACCTAACGATTCAGGCCGGCCCTACGGGCGATACGTTGTATGCGGTCACGCCGATCGGCGGTGGCGTGGCATCGCTGCATGTCTCGACGGCGAGCGCCGGGCCGGTGACGATGAAGCCAACGCGCTCAATCGCCATCCCAGCCGGCTCCCTGCTCGCGATGCAACCTGGCGGCGTGCACGTGATGCTCGACTCGATGCCCCGGCGCCTCGTGCCCGGGAGCTCAATCCCTCTCGAGCTCGAGTTGTCCGCCGGCAAGAAAGTGATTGTCCCCGGCACGGTTGTCACGTACACGCAGCTCGACTCGGTGCTGGCGCTGGCGCGTGCGTCGTTCGTGCCGCGTTAGGCGTCGTCAAGCTCGATGCGCTGGTGGTGCTCGGCTCAGAATACGGCGTGGACCTGGGAATGGCGTCCCTATCCGGGCGTGTGGCTCTTCGTCATCGCCGTCGGTTTCGCGATGTGGTACTGGAACCGCGTCGGCGCGCGACGCGCCGGCAATGCGCCCGAGCCGCTGCACCCGTTGTCCGTGCTCGGGTTGCTCGTGCTGTGGCTCGCGCTGGACTGGCCGATCGGTGCGTTAGGCGCCGGCTATCTGGCGTCGATCCACATGCTGCAGTTCCAGCTCATCGCACTCATTGCTGCCCCGTTCCTGCTGCGCGGGATCAGCCGCGACGCGCTCGCATTATTGCGCGGCGAGAGCGCGATCGCACGGCTCGTCAGGCGGCTCACCGCGCCGCTCCCAGCGCTGCTCGCGCTCAATGTCGCCGTACTTCTGACGCACATTCCGGGCATCGTCGACTCGCTGATGGCGACGCAGATCGGATCCTTCCTCATCGATGTCGTCTGGCTGATTGGCGGCTTGATCTTCTGGTGGCCGGTCGTCGTCCCCGTCCCTGAGCGGCCACGCTTCGTGCCTGCCTTGCAGATCGGCTATCTCGTTCTCGGGCTCATGTTCAGCCCCGTGATGTTCGGCGTCGCGGCGTTTCTCGTGTATAGTCAGCACCCGCTTTTCGGCACGTACGAGCTTGCGCCACCCATCGGCGCGCTCACTTCGAAAAACGATCACGTCATCGCGGGGCTGCTGATGTCAGTTGGTGGTAGCGTGATAGCGTTCATCGCCTTATCGAAGATTTTTTTTGAGTGGAGCAAGCGAGAAGGTTAGGCAGCGTGGATCTCACCACACGCCGCGCGTCGGCGTATTCTCTTCGCAATGCATGCATCGGAGCCCTCAGGCTGCTGGCGTTGATTCGTAAGGCGCGGTTCACACCATCACTGGTCGCGATCGCGCTCGCCGTTGGCTTCGCGCGAGACTTGGCGAGCCAGGACGGAAGGGGGGGAGGCGTGTTCAGCGGGCGTGCGCGCCAGTTGGTCGCGGCAGTGCCGCGCATTGATGCCACGGCAACGATCGACGGTGAACTGAACGAAGATGTCTGGCAGCGTGCCGCGCTCCTCACCGGCTTCTCGAGTTATCTGCCGCTGGACAACCGGCCAGCACAGGACTCGACGGATGTCTTCGTCTGGTACACTGGAACGGACGTGTATTTCGGCGTGCGCGCTTACGAGACGCACGGATCCGTGCACGCGACGCTCGCCGCACGTGATCGCATCGACAGCGACGACTATGTGCAGCTGTTGATCGATCCGTTCAACGATCGCCGGCGCGCATTTGTCTTCGGCGTGAATCCGCTTGGGGCGCAGGCCGACGGTATTCGTACCGATGCGTTTGGCGCGCCGACGCCGCGCGGTCAGACTTTTGGCGGCAGTCCGCCGGCGAACATCGATTTGAATCCCGATTTCATATTCGAATCGAAGGGGCGCCTAACGGAGTTCGGCTACCAGCTCGAGATCCGCATTCCACTCAAGAGCATCCGCTTTCAGGGAACGAACGAGCAAGATTGGTCCTTCCAGGCGCTGCGCTTCGTGCAGCACTCGGGCTATCAACAGACCTGGACGATGGCGCGCCGAGGCGCGGCGGCTTTTCTCGGTCAATCGGGGACGCTCACTGGGTTCCATGATCTGCAGCGCGAAACGGTGGTAGAGCTGAATCCCGAGGCGACGGCTTCTGTCAGCGGCTCACCGGCTGCGGATGGCTGGCGCTACAAGACGTCACCGGATCTGGGCGCCAACCTGCGCTGGCGGATCGTGCCTAACGTGACGCTCAACGCCACGGCGCGCCCGGATTTCTCGCAGGTCGAGGCCGATGCGGCGCAGGTTCCCGGCGATACTCGCTTCGCGCTCTTCTTCCCGGAGAAGCGACCGTTCTTCGTGGACGGCAGCGATCAGTACGATTCGCCCAACAATCTGATCTACACTCGGCGCATCGTGCAGCCGGTGGTGGCGGCGAAAGTCTCCAGCAAGTTCGGCCGAACGAACCTGGCGTTCCTATCAGCTGTTGACGATCGGGCCGGTTCGTTAGGTGACGCGCATCCTGTCTTCAATCTGCTGCGCCTCAAGCGCGACATCTTCTCGCAGTCGACCCTGGGCCTGACGTACACGGATCGTGTGGACGGCGACGACTTCAACCGCGTGGCGTCTGCCGATACGCGCATTGTACGCGGCCCATACGGATTCAACGCCAGCTTGGGCGGCAGCGTGACGCGAACCGATGGTGCGACCAAGACCGCTCCGATCGGCGACCTGTCGCTGCAGCGTACGGGCTATCGCTATGGCGCGCTCTACAACATCAGCGTGATAGGAAGCGGTTTCGCCGCCGCGAGCGGATTCGTACCGCGCTCCGATTTCGTGCGCTTCGGTGTCTACCAGCGTATTTCGTTTTATCCGAAGGCGAGCATCCTCGAGTCCTGGCTCACGCGCGTCGGAACGGAGCAGTTGTGGGACTACGACGGCTTCTTCGACGGCGAGAGTGTCCGCGAAACGAAGCTGCAGGCCGAGAACGTGATGAATCTCCGCGGCGGTTGGTTGGTGAGCCTAACGCCTGTGCGTGAGTCCTGGGTCTTCACGAACCAGAATTACTCGTCGTACCGCGTCATCCGACCGGCCGGCGGCGGACGGCCCGCACCAGACACCGTTGCGTTCAGCCCATCGCCTCGGGCGCCAACGTATGTGCTGCTCGGCCGAATCACGACACCACAGTACTCGCTCGTGACGGGCCGGCTGAGCACGATCCTGGGGCGTGACGTCGAGTTCTTCGAGACCGGGACCGCGCGACGAGTGGACGTCACCGCGGACGCCGACTGGCGCCTGTCGGACCAGCTGCGCCTAACGACATCCTACCTGTTCAGCAACTACTCACGAAGGCGTGACGGCAGCACGTTCTCGCGCGCCAACGTCCCGCGGCTCAAGCTCGAGTATCAGCTCAGCCGGCCGCTCTTCGTGCGCTTCGTTGGACAGTACGACAATCGCACACGCGACGCGCTGCGCGATCCACGCACTGATTTTCCGCTAGGTATCGTCAGCGACGGCGTTGTGCAGCAGTCGACGCGCCAGACCGTGCGTGATATCCGTGTCGATTGGCTCGTGTCGTTCGTTCCGACGCCCGGCACCGTCATCTTCGCAGGCTACGGTGCCAGCCTCTATGAGCCGGATGCGTTCCGCTTTCGTGATTTGGAGCGCGTGCGCGACGGCGTCTTCGTGAAGCTCAGCTACTTGCTTCGGCGTTAGTTAATTCTCGGCTAACGCGTTCGTCGCGAGCGCGGCCGCTCGACGATGATCGGGAGCGGGATGTACCAGCCTGGTTCGCTCGATTTCACTTCCATCACCCACTCTCCCGCTGCACGCGGAGTGAACTCGAAGTCGGCCGTTTCGCCCGGCCCCATCTGCAGTTGCGCTGGGCGCATCGTGGCCTGAGCGCTGGGCAGATCCGCGCCGTCTTTTGCCACCGCGCGCCAGCGCGCGATCGTGGAATCGTTGCGCAGTGTGAACGAAATGCGCCAGTCGGGATGCACGCTGATGATGCGCAGCCGGTGTACCTCGCCAGCCGTTAGGCGGAGCGGCCGCGGAGACTGGCGGCCATTCACCAGCGCGTATGGGCTCTCGATCTTCGAAAACACCTCCGGTCCGCCGCCTCCGGCGACGATCAGATGATCGTGCGCCAGGTCGCGCGGCTTGTTGCTAACTATGATGGCGCCGTACATGCCGGAGCTGATCTGGTGCCGCTCGTTAAGATGCGAGTGGTACGGAAACGTTCCTGCGCGCGGCGGAGTGAACGCCGCTACGAACGAGTCATGAGGCGCTATTGGCGGGAAGATGCGATCACGCATGCCGCTCCAGTTCGCGACTCCGTCGGAAAAGCTTTCGATCTCGAGACCGTGCCAGTGAATGCCAGTTGGCTCGTCGAGGTTGTTCACCACGTTGATTCGCACTGGCTGCCCGCGCTGCAACTCGAGAACCGGGCCGGGCACCCGCACGGAATCGCGTGCCGGTATGCTGTCGCCCGACTGCAGCACGAATCCGTACGCCGGCGTCCCGCCGATCAACGCGTTCGGCTTCTTCTGCACAAGAAGGCGCAGCTCACGCGGCTCGGTTGCGTTGTATCCGACGTAGTTAGGCGCGGGCGTGACGTGCAGACCAACGACGAGGCCGCGCATGTGATGTTCCTCGGCTGATCCATCGTGGCGATTGTGCGCCGCATCAGACGACGACGCGGGATCGCGCGGCGACCCAGACAGCGTGACTGTCTTGTCCATGTGGAAGCTGAAGTGGCAGTGGAAGAGCCAGTTGCCGGGCGTCGTGGCAACGAAACTCATTGTTAGCGTTCCACCCGGCGGCAGAAGGTCCGTGTTGAGGAGCGGCTGCATGCCACGCGCGATCGGTCCGTCTTTCTCCCACGAGCCGCGTGCTTTGACGCGATAGTAAAAGCCGTGCAGGTGAATCGGGTGCCACAATGGGATCGCATTGATTATTCGCAGCCTCGTAGAGTCACCCTGCTGCATCGTTAGGCGTTCGGTGTGCGGCCACCCCTTGCCATTGATGACCGAAACGACCTCGAACGGTTTATTCGGAATACTGTCGTATGGATGGAACCACTCGCTGAACAGGAAGATGCGATCCGGCGGAGATCCACCAACGGGATCGACAACGATCGCACCATTGAGCTGGCTGTCGAGCCAGAGGCGTTCGTCCCAGGACGTCCCGGCGAACGCTCCCCAATACATGTACGAACCGGGTGTGCGTAACTGGTAGCGCAATTCACGCGTCGCACCGGCGCCTAACTGCACGGTGTCCGGAGACATCGCAGCTCCTGGGCGCAGTCCCCCGACGACCAGCGTCTTGTTCACTCGGCTGTGGAGTAGCAATCGCACTTCGGTTCCTTCTGGAGCGCGTATCAGCGGCCCTGGCACCAGTGGTGTCTTCCCCGGCTCTGCGAACGCGTAAACAGGAACTTCAGGATCTTCGTTGCCTTCCGGCTTCCAGCCGCTCTCGATCACATCGAGCGCGAGAGTCAGAACGCCGGCGCTGCGCGATCCAGCTGGCGTGCGATTGTCATTGATCGCAACAGTCGGCGCTCCATTCGCCGGACGAGGCAACGGCACGCGCGGCAGCGGGGCCACGAGCTGCGCGTGAATGCCGACTGCAATTGCTGTCACGAACAGGGACAAAAGCACGATTACACTCTCCTATGTGGGCCTAACGTTCATGCATCCAGACGTCCTCGAGGACCGATACTGGTCGCGAATAGGTTTTGCCACCGACCGTGAGCGTCACGGCGTATGCTCCCGGCGATGCAAGACGACCCACGCGCGGCGGACCTTGCGCCGGAGCGCCTACGCCACCGCCACCTACACCTACGCCTGCACACGGACCTCCACCGCCAAATCCACCGCCTTGCGCTGGCTGTGCCGGTCGCGGATCGCTGCAGAGGTTCCATTGCACGCGATTCATGCCTTGCTGCTTCGTGCCGTCGATCGTTCGGAACACCAGTCCCGTTGCGACGTCGGTGACCGTGATCTTCACGTCACCTGACGGTGCGTTCGCGAGCCAGTAACTAATCGTGGTCCCTGCCGGAGCGTTCTCGCCCTGGAAATTCTTGGCACCGGCCACCGAACGTCGCAGTCGAATATCCGGCTTCCACGCAACGGCGTTGCGCACCTCGAACAGCGTCGCATCGCGAGTCAGCGTTTCAGGCGTCATCTGCTGCAATGCGCTCACGTCATCCATGATCCATAAGCTGCGGCCGTGCGTGGAGAGCACGAGATCGTTGTCTCGCGGATGAATCGTCACGTCGTCGATGCGCACGACAGGAAGGTTCGTCATGAACTTCTTCCAGCTCTTCCCTTCGTCGAGCGAAGCGAAGAATCCGAATTCCGTCCCCGCATAGAGCAGCCTCGGGTTCTTCAAATCCTGCCTAACGGTGTTGACGTTGCCCACCGCAGGGAGATCGCTCGAGATCGACGTCCACGTACGGCCGAAGTCACGCGTGACGTAGACGTACGGCTTGAGGTCATCGCTCTTGTGGCCGTCGATGGACACATACGCCGTGGCCACATCGAAGTGCGACGGTTCGACGCGCGAGATGTAGTACTCCTTGGTGCCGCCAGGAATGTTCTTGCCGACTTCCGTCCACGTCTCACCCGCATCGCGACTCACCTGGATGCTGCCGTCGTCGGAGCCATACCAGTACACGCCCGGCATGATGGATGACTCGGCGAACGAGATCGCGTTGCCAAAGCTCTGTGTGCCGTCGTGTTTCGAAAGGATGCACGCGCCGATGCGCGCGCGGCCGCAGCCAGGCAGCGATCCGCGCAGGCCGAGTATCTCGCGTTCGTCGCGGTTGATCTGCTTCGTGAGATCGC
>CBQVAZ010000076.1:0-10366 GCA_967720205.1 uncultured Gemmatimonadaceae bacterium
GGATGTGGGGTCTCAGCGTCGTCGGCGTCCGCTCTTTCGATATCGGCCGCACAGGGGGGGTTTATCGCGGCCGGTAGATGAAAGCCTGGTCCGTGAGCCGGATGCGATCGTCGTACCCACCCGCCACGAGGACGTCGCCGGACGCAAGCAGAGTCGCAGTCGAAAACGCGTAGCTCGCACCGAGATCTCCCGGCACGAGCGCGAAGGCCTGCGACGCCGGCTCGAAGAGTTCGGCCTGCGGCGCGCCGCCAGCCACCAGCACCGATCCATTTGCCAGCCGCACCGCCGATAACGGGATCTTGTAGCGCTGGCTGTGCATGCGTCCTGCCGCGGCAAACGCGCGAGTTCGTGGATCCCAGATCTCCGCCGAGTCGTAGCGGCCAAAGCCATCCCGAGCGTCGGAACCGCCGATCACTAACACTCGACCGTCAGCCAACAGCACAGCTGCGTGCTTGTACCTAACGACTGACATCTCACCGGCCGGAGAAAATGTAGCGCTGGCCGGATCGTACAACTCCGCCGTCGCGACCACGGCTCCTCTTGTCCGCTCGCCGCCGATGATGAGCACGCGACCATCCACGAGACGCACGGCGACGTGTGCCGAACGCGCAGTAGACATCGATCCAGTCGCTTTGAAGCTCCTGGTAGCCGGATCGTACAACTCCGCGCTCGCAAGCCGCTCGCTGCCATTGTAGCCGCCAGCGATCAATACGTTGCCATCGTCCAGGAGCGTGGCGCTGGGATCGGCGCGCGCAACGCCGAGTGGTCCAGCCGCCGTTAGGCGGTTTTGCGCGGGATCGTACAGCTCCGCCGATGTGGTCGGTTGCAGACTCCAGCCGCCGACGATGAGCACCGTTCCGTCGCGCAGCAGAATCGCCGCGTGGCCGCCCACGCGATTGCGAGACATCTGCGGGCCGCGCGTGAATGCGCCGCTCGCTGGATCGTAGACCTCGGTTGATGCGGACAGCGTGCTCACCTCGCAACTCTGCGCTGTGCATCCGCCTGTAAACAGAACGCGGCCCGACTGCAGAAGCGTGGCCGTGTGCGCGGCGCGGATCGTCGTCAGTGTTCCAGCACGCGACAGCGCGCCGGGCGTGATTGACGGTGAGACTTCGTTCGGAGATTGTGCGCGACAACTGGCAATCGCGATTGTCATCGCGAAAAGGAGATTGAGACGACGTGGCTCGATCATGCGGCTCCCGGGCGGCCTCGATTCTTGTACGATGCCGCCCGACGGCTACGCGCGGCCGATCGCGCGCTACGTTGTGCGCGTCTCGCCTGCGACGAGCGCAGCGAGCGGCAGTGAGCGATAGCGCTTCCCCGTCGCCTTATACAGCGCGCTCGTCAGCGCCGGCGCGAGCGGCGGTACGGACGGCTCGCCCAGACCTGTTGGATGCACGTTCGGCCGATCGACGAAATACGCCTCGATCGCGACTGGCGCTTCGTTCATTCGCAGTAGGCGATATGAATCGAAGTTCCCTTCAACGACAGCGCCGCCGTCAATCGTTATGCGCTCGTGCAGCGCCGCGGAGAGCGCCTGTGTGACTCCGCCCTCGAGTTGAGCGCGGCCGCTGTTGGGGTTGACCACAGGACCGCAGTCTGCGGCCGCGACAACGCGATGCACACGCACTTGGCCGCGCTCGACAGATGCCTCGACGACTTCTGCGCAGTAACTCAGGTGGTCGATCACGCACGCGATGCCGACGCCATGACCCGCCGGGAGCGGCTTCCCCCAGCCTGCCTTCTCGGCCGCTAGTCGCAGAACGCCTTTGAGACGTTCCGCATCGAATGGATAGTTCTTGTCATCGGCCGGCTTGTCGACCGGATACTTGTCGATCAGGGCCAGCCGATACTCAAGCGGATCCTTCCCCGCACGCTCGGCGAGTTCGTCGATGAAAGACTCGACGGCGAAAGTAGTGTGCGTCGTGTGCACGGCGCGCCACCATCCGCGCGGCACGCCTGAGGCGAGCAGGGTGTACTCGAACGAGCGATTCGGGATGCGATAGGACACGTCGCCTCCGCCATTCGCTTCGCTGGCGCCGAAGTCACCGCGCGAGCTGAACGTCGCGTCGATCGCCGGCGTCGAGGCGCGATGCCGCCAGGCGACTGGATACCCGTCGGCGCCTAACGTGGCCTCGAGACGATGCACCGCGCAGGGCCGGTAGAAATCGTGGCGCAGGTCGTCCTCGCGCGTCCAGAGCACTTGCACGGGCGCCTGAATCTCCTTGGAAAGCAGCGCCGCCTCGACTGAAAAGTCGGGATTGATGCGCCGACCGAAGCCGCCACCCAACAAGGTGACGTGGGTCGTGACGTTGCTTTCCGGCATGCCCAGCGCCTTGGCTGCTGCGCCTGTCGCCCAGTCGGGGAACTGCGTGGGCGACCAGATCTCGGCGCGGTCTCCCTGCACGTGCGCCGTGCAGTTCATCGGCTCCATCGTCGCGTGCGCGATGAAGGGAACCGAATAGTCGGCGCGAATGACGTCGTTCCCCGTCAGCTTGGCATCCGGATCGCCGATCTTGTTCACCACCTCACTGCTCGGCGCTTCGATCGCGCGCTGCATTGTGGCGCTGTACTTCGCGCTTGTCTCCGCCGAGTGCTCTCCTGATTGCCACTCGACTTTGAGCTTGCGCCGTCCCTGCATCGCGGCCCAGGTGCTGCGCGCGACCACCGCGACGCCGGCGTGCGTTTTGGCATCCGAGTTCGCGGCGAGCTGCACGACCTTCACAACTCCGGGAACACCTAACGCGGCAGCGGAGTCGACGGACTTGACACTCGCGCCGAATTCGCGCGTGCGCTCGATCGAGGCGAACAGCATCCCGGGAACGCGAACATCGATGCCGTACTGCGCGCGGCCGTGCGTGATGTCCGCGACGTCCTTCCCGACGTGCTCCTTCCCCATCAACCGGTATGTAGCCGGGTCCTTGAGCGCGACGTCGCGCGCCATCGGGCGCTTCGCCGCAGCGGCGGCCAGATTGCCATACGTCTCGCGCCGGTTCGACGCCGCGTGAACGACGGAGGATGCTTCGGTCGTGCACTCGTTAGGTGAGACGCCCCAACGCTGCGCCGCTTCCGCGATCAATAGCCCGCGCATGTTGGCGCCGGCCTGGCGCAAGCGTTCCCACGTGTCCAGCACGCTCCCGCTGCCGCCGGTTCCCTGTGGACCGTACTTCGCGCCGAAGGGCGCGGTCTCGACGCTCACGTGATCCCAGTCGGCGTCCAGCTCCTCGGCGACTAAAAGAGCGAGAGTCGTGCGAACACCCTGCCCCATCTCCGACTTGGGAACCGTCACGGTGACAGTGTTGTCCGGCGCGATGCGCACGAAGACGTTCGCGTCGACGCTGTCGCCTTTGCCCGCGGCGCTGCCGCCGCAGCGGCCGAGCGTGATCGTGATCAGTGCGCCGCCGCCGGCCAGCGCTGTGACGCGGAGAAACTCGCGTCGCGGAATGCCTGGTCGCTTCTTCATGTTAGGCACCCCCCGCGCGCGCAATTTCGCTTGCGCGACGCACCGCGGACCGGATGCGGACGTATGTCCCGCAGCGACAGATATTCCCTGCCATCGCGGCGTCGATCTGCGCGTCGTTAGGGTTCTTGTTCTTGTCGACGAGCGCCGCCGCGCTCATGACCTGACCCGCCTGGCAGTATCCACACTGTGGAACATTCAGCTCTTGCCACGCGCGCTGCACCGGATGGTCCGTGCCACCCTGTGCCAATCCTTCGATCGTCGTCACCTTGCGCGCGCCGACGGCGGAGAGCGGCGTCGAGCAAGATCGCACGGGAGCGCCATCGAGGTGCACGGTGCACGCACCACAGGCGGCGATGCCGCAGCCGAATTTGGTCCCCGTTAGGCCAAGCTCGTCGCGCAAGACCCACAGCAAAGGAGTGATGGGATCGGCCACGACATCATGATCGCGGCCATTCACGGAGAGCTTCATGCTGCCCTTCCTCTCGACAGGTGGTGCAGCGCTACGCTGGATGTGCCGCAAAGTAAGGTCGCGCATCGCGCGGCTCCAGACCGGACCGGCGCCACGTAGATTGGAGCGCTCCCCGCTGACTTCGTCAATCAATGCTCCTTCCGCGCCTGTTAGGCACCCTGCTCCCTCTTGCGTTCGCATCCTGCACGCGCAATCAGGGTAGTTCGGTCGCCACGACGCCGGCGACCGTGGCCTTCGCACACGTCACAGTGATCGATGGGCGCAGCGAGACGCCGCGGCGCGACATGACCGTCGTGGTTCGCGGAAACCGCATCGCGGCGATCGGTCCTGCCGACTCGATGAGCGTCGCGGGCATCGCCACTGTAATCGATGGGCGCGGCAAGTATTTGATCCCGGGTCTGTGGGACATGCACGTGCACACTGTGATGCCCGGCGGTCGCGAAGTGCTCGCGCTGTACATCGCGAACGGCGTGACGGGTGTTCGCGACATGGCCGGCGACTGGCCAACGCTCGTGGCGTGGCGACGCGCAATCGCGAACGGAACGCTCGTCGGTCCGCGCATCGTGACGTCGGGCCCCTATCTCGAGGGCGGCGACGTTCCCATTCCACACCTGACTGTCAAAACGCCGGCTGACGCGCAGCCTGCTGTCGACTCGCTCATTCGACTGGGCGTCGACTTCATCAAGGTGCACAGTCAGCTCACGCGCGAGTCGTACTTCGCCATCGCGCGCGCGGCACGAGCGCGCGGCATCACTTTCGTCGGCCACGTACCGCGCAGCGTCGGCGCGGCCGACGCATCCGATTCCGGGCAGCGCAGCATCGAGCACCTGCTGACAATCCCTAACGAGTGCTCGCCGCAGGATTCCGTAGTGCTCGAGCCGCGCTTTACAGTGCAGTCTGCGTTAGGACGCTGCACGAGCGCCGATCAGAAGCCGCTCTTCGCCAAGCTCGTGCGCAACAATACCTGGGTCGTTCCAACTCTTGCGGCCCAGCTGGAAGTGGCGCTGTGGCCCACGCGCGCTTTGCCCGGCGATTCCTTCGCGCGCTATCTGCCGGATTCGCTGCAGCGCTTTGTTGCGGAGATCTTTCCGATGCCGCCGGACGTGCCACCTAACGCGGATCAGGTGGGGAGACAGCTGTTCGCAAAACGAGTCGCGATCACGGGCGCTCTGCACCGGGCCGGCGTGCTTATCATGCCCGGGACGGACGCTCCCCTTCGCAACAGCCCTCCCGGCTTCGGCCTGCACCAGGAGCTTGGCTATTTCATTCAAGGGGGTCTGACCCCATTCGAGGCTCTGCGATCGGCGACACTGGAACCGGCGCGATTCTTCGGAATGCTCGACTCACTGGGCACCGTGGAAACCGGCAAGCTCGCGGATCTCGTCCTGCTGGACGCCAACCCGCTGGAGGACGTTGCGAACGCGCGGCGCACGAGCGCCGTCCTGGCCAACGGCCGCCTTTTCGACGTCCGGCGCGACGCGCGGGGCCAATTCGTCCGGTTAAGCGCCTATAGGTAGGCTCCAGACGCCGACTTAGCCGCTCCGGGTGAGCCGCATGGCTTCGTAAAGAGGGTCGGGCCGGTTAGATTGGGAAACCCCTGTTGGAGCCTTAGTTGAGCGAACCGTTTGAATTCGAAGACGGCGGCCGGCGCTACCGCTGCCACGTGCGCGTACCGACCAGCGGCCTTGCAGACTCGTGGTGGTGGTTCGAAGTGTCGGGCGATGAGCAAGCTTACGGTGCTTTCCGCGCCGCCAAGAATGACACCAAGACCTCGGTAAAAGAGCGCGTCGTGAGTTTCTACACGCACCGCCTCGCGCGGCTTGCCGAGCCGCCCCAGCCGCGCCACCGCGGCCGTCCGCCGGGAAGCGGCGCGCCAAAGGTCGCCGCGGCAGACGCACCAGCGGCCCCGTAAGCACAGCCGACTGCGCCAAGGGCTCAAGCACGGGCCCGCCCGCCTAACGCACACGATTAGCAGCCGCGACGATAAGTCGCGGCGCGCTTCGTGCTACCTGTAGTCATCGTTACTCGAGAATGCTGCTCGACACTCAGGAGGACACGATGACAGAGGGCACGAAGGAACCTAACGAGGCAGTCGGCCAGTTGAACTCGCTCCTGCGCGGCGAGATCTCTGCCAAAGAGACCTATGTGCAGGCGATCGAGAAGCTCGGCATCGAAGGGCGCGGCGAAGTGGAAGTTCTGCGCGACATCGCTCGCGAGCATGCGGACGCTGTCGATCGTTTGAAGGATGCGGTGCAACAGGCGGGTGGAACGCCGACCGACTCCTCAGGCGTCTGGGGAGCGTTTGCCAGAACCGTCGAAGGTTCTGCGAAGGCACTCGGCGACGCCGCGGCGATCAAAGCCCTGAAGGAAGGCGAAGAGCACGGACTCAAGGACTACGAATCGGCGCTCGAGAACGTCGATCCGAATTCACAACGCTTAATCGCGGCCCTGATTCCGGCGCAGCGCAAGCACATTCAGCAGCTCGACTCGCTCCTGGCTCAGCGCTGAGCAGTTCCGGCCGGCGCGCGTTTGGCGATTGACGCGAGCACAGCTCGCAGCGCGTCGGCGTCCGGCGGCTTGATGAGGTGATACGCGAACCCAGCCAGCTGCGACTCGCGCTGCTGGGCTTCCTGTCCCCAGCCCGACAAGGCGATGAGCGTGATGTCGCCGTACGCGGGCTGGGCGCGGATGCGCCGAGCCAGTTCGTAACCGTCCATATCGGTCATCGCGAGATCCAGGATCGCGGCCGCGGGATGAAACGCGACGAGGCCATCAAGAGCTGACTGACTGTCGTACGCGACACGCACATCTGCGCCCTCGAGCGAGAGCATCATCGCCAGGCTGTCGGCGCCATCCCGGCTGTCGTCAACGACGAGCACGCGCAGCGGCATTGAAGCGGCCCTTCCCTCCGTCATTCGACGCACGTCGCGGATCCGCGGCGCCGCGAGATCGAGCCTAACGACGAATTCGCTCCCCTTGCCTGGACCGGCGCTGAGCGCGTCGACCGTGCCGCTGTGCAGGTGCACGAGGCTCCGCACCAGCGTCAAACCGATTCCCAAGCCGCCCTGCGCACGCGGCAGCGAGTCCTGGCCCTGAGCGAACATATCGAAGATGCGCGGCAACGTCTCAGCGTCGATTCCAATCCCCGTGTCGCGCACGGATACGACAGCCTGCTTTCCTTCGCGACGCACTGTGAGCCAGATCTGCGCTCCGGAATCCGAATACTTGGATGCATTGTTCAAAAGATTCGCAAAGACCTGAGCGAGCCTAACGGGATCGGCGTCCAGCGTCAGCGGCTCGGGCGGGATCGAGACGATCAGCTCCTGCCCCGCTGCGTCCATGAGCGGCTTGCTTGTCTCGACAGCGCTGCCGATCACAGCGGCAACCTCGACGCGCTCCCGGCGCAACTCGATCTTGCCACGCGTTATGCGCGAGATCTCGAGCAGATCGTCAACCAATCGCACCATGTGATTGACCTGCCGCTCCATGATGTCGCGCACGCGCTCGACAGCCGGATCGGAGATGGCTGTTACTCTCAGGATGTGCAGCGAATTGCGAATCGGAGCGAGCGGATTGCGCAGCTCGTGCGCGAGCGTCGCAAGGAATTCGTCCTTTCTTCGATCGGCGTCGCGCAGCGCCTGCCCGACGACGCGGCGCTGCGAAATATCGCGCGCGACTTTGGACGCGCCGACGATGGTGTTCTCGGCATCGCGGATGGGCGAGATCGTAAGCGAGATCTCGACGTGTCGTCCATCTTTCGTGACGCGGACGGTCTCGTAGTGCTCGATCCGTTCGCCTCGACGGAGGCGTTCGATGATCATCGCCTCTTCGTGCAACCGGTCCGGAGGAATGATCAGCGATATCGGCTGGCCGACTGCTTCATCTGCGGTATAGCCGAAGAGTCGCTGCGCGCCGTGATTCCAAGAGACAATGTGTCCATCGAGTCGCTTACTGATGATTGCGTCATCTGACGATTCAACGATTGCCGCGAGGAGCGCCTGCGCCTGAAAACGCACACGCTGGCCGTACTGGCGTTCGCGAGCTCGTAGCGCTGAGCGCACGGCGCTCACGACGGTCGCCGGCCGTGTGGGGCTTTGAATGAGAGTCACGTTTCCGAGGCCAAGAAGCTCTTGCTCTTGCGTATCGGACTCGATCGCCGTTGCCTGGGTGAGTATCAGGACGGGTAGATCCGACCACCACTGCTGCGCGCCGACGTGGGCCTTCAGCGCCGCGAGCACAGCGGCAGTTACGCCCTCCTGAATGGCGAGGAGGACGCCGCACCCAGCGTCGAGCTCGCGTTGCAGCGAGGTCGCGTCCTCGCAATGAAAAGCCGCGAGGCCAGCAGAAGTGAGAATGTCGATTGTCGCCGCCGCGTTGTCTCCATGCGGCGCCAGCACCAGAACGCGCCCTTCTAAATCGGCGATGCTAGCGTGCTCGCTCCGCTCGATCGATGCGCCGGGATCCGCGGTGGATTTGAGACTCGAGCCGACGTCGCTCTGCATGACTCACTACTCCTCGATGACACAGTGCAGGATGGTCCGAGACGGCTGAGCGCGTCTACTGGAAGTATCGAGCCAGAGATCTTCAGCGAAGCGTGCACAGCAGGCGACCCTAACGTTCTACTTCGCGGAGCGTGCGCGATCGTATGGGATGATGTTGGCCCACTCGCTGGCGTCGGACCGCGCGACCACAGCAACCACGGGATCCACGTCGCTCATGTTGAAGACCTCGTGCGGGACGCCGGGTGCGATGAAAATGAAGTCGCCGGGGCCGTTATCGAGTGTCTCTTTGCACTGATCGCCGAACTCATGGCGCACGCGACCCGAGAGGATGTACAGCATGACCTCGAAGTCGACGTGGATGTGCGCGTACGCGACGCCGCCAGGCGGAATCGTCGCGACGTTCATCGACAAGCTTTTCGCGGGGACGTTCTTCGCTGAGAGGCCGACTTGGTAGTGGATGTTGTTCCAGTCGCGGACGTTCTTCCCTGCGCGCACTGTCCAGATGCCGTTGTGGGGCTCGACGAAACTGGCGAGGTCGATCATGCCAGGGGTTAGGGGTTGGGTGTTCGGGGTTAGGCAAGAAAACAACGTTTCGTGGGCTCGGGCTGACCCCTAACCCCGAACGCCTAAGTCCTATCTCTACTTGTTAGGCGGGCAACTCCACAGCGTAGATGGTCGCTTCCACCCACCGCTCGAGCGCGGCATCGAGCTCGGCCGGCTCCTGGCCAAGCATTTGAGGGATCACGGGCCGCCGCTTTCCCTCGTTCATGAGGTGCCACATGGGCGGAACGGCCACCTGGCCGCGCCGCTCATTGGCCGGAACCGCTTCGTACGAAACGAAGTGGAAGATGCGGCCGCGAATAGTTAAGCGCCTCTGCTCGACTTTGTACGCGCTCAAGAGTTACTCACTGTGCAGGCCTGCGCGCGTTTGGTCGGAGGGAGGCCCGCGCGCCTTTGAGCCACCGAGCGCGACACGGGGGAGGGGCGATCGCGCCGGTGAAATGTACTCGCGTGCACGCGCCAAACCCTATCCACCAGCGGGTTTTTAGGCTACGGCGTACTGCTCCGTCACATCGCGCCCGGCGCCCTTCACGACCAGCTTGAACTCATCCGGCCGCAGGAGCGGATCGTCCCGCAACTCGAGCTTTCCGCCCGCGAGCTTCTCCAGTTTCTTGACGAAGTCCTTCTCCTGCTCGAGCACGTAGTAGGCGACGTCGGGGTGCACCTTCACCACCATGGCGTCGTGTTTCCCCTGTACCGCGACTCGCTTCAGGGACCGCTCGACGCGCCTAACGATCGTCTCCGGCGTGAAGACGCGCCCGGTCCCGTGACACGTGGGGCACGGTTCGGTGGTGCTCTGCAAGTGGCTCTGCCGCACACGCTGGCGGGTCATCTCGATGAGCCCCAGATCGCTCACGGCAAAGGCCTTGGTGCGAGCACGGTCGCGCGCCAGGTGATTGCGCAGCTCGTTCAGCACCTTGTCGCGATTCGCCTTCGACTCCATGTCGATGAAATCGCAGACGATGATGCCGCCTACGTCGCGCAAGCGGATCTGCCGCGCGACTTCCCGCGCCGCCTCGAGGTTCGTGCGCAGAATCGTCGCTTCGGCGTCCTTCTTCCCTGTGTAGCGACCTGAGTTCACGTCGACCGAGACGAGCGCCTCTGTCGGCTCGATGATCAAGTAGCCGCCCGACGGCAGATCGCAGCGACGCTTGAATAAGTCGCGGATCTCGGGCTCGATCTCGTGTTTGTCGAAGATCGCCACCGTGTCGTCGTACAGCTTCACGCGCTCGATCAGCTCAGGCGCCACGCCCTTGAGATACTCGACGATCTCGTTATGCAGCTGCTTCGAATCGACGATGACCCGCTCGACTTTGGCGCTGAGGACGTCGCGCATGATGCCGCGCGTCAGGCTCGTCTCGCGATGCAGCA
>CBQVAZ010000077.1:0-10354 GCA_967720205.1 uncultured Gemmatimonadaceae bacterium
GGCATCGCGTGACAGCCGTTCTAAGTCCTCATCCATTAGTCATCCGGAACTTCGCAACCACCGTTATGCTTTCGCTCCCGTCGGCTTCACATTCGCGTTCAATCGGAACAAATTCTTCGGGTCGTATTGGTTTTTTGCAGCGACCAGCCGCTCGTGGTTGCGCCTGTAATTCGCCACGACTTCGCTGTTCGTCCGATCGCCAACATCGTTCACGTAGAAGCCCGTGGTGAACTTATCCAATGGCGCCCAATAGTCCTTGATCCACTTAATGTGCGCGCTCGGATCGTCGCCGAACTTCCAGTCGACCGCACACAGCATGTTCGCCTGCACATCGCGCTGAGCGAACGCGGTCTCACCGGCCGGCACACGCGCGATCGCACCGCCGCCCTGCTGGAAGAACACAGCCGTCCCGCGATCAGCGTGTCCCTCGAAACGGTCCACGATCGCGGAAATCAGGTCGGCGGAAATCTTCGGGACGAAGCCACTCTTGAGGTAGTTGCCTTGTGCGCGCGGATCGCTGATGTCTCCAGAACGCTGTACCGCGACATAGTCCATTGCCTTGATTTCATCGCTGAGTGGGGTGCCCAGTTTGCGTAGCGGCGCGAAGACCTTATCCGCAGCGCTCACCGGTCCGGAGTAGCAGACCGGGAACAGCACGACTCCAGGCTTGCCACCTCGGTCGATCGTCATCACGAGCCCCAAGTCCAACTCGTCAGGCACCTGCGGGCCGTATTCCGCATAAACCTGGAGTGCCTCTTTCGCCTTCGAGATGGGATACACGATCGCGCCGGAGAGAACCTGGCGCTGCATCGGGTGCAGCTTGAACTCGAACGACGTGACGATACCGAAGTTGCCGCCGCCACCGCGCACTCCCCAGAACAGATCCGGATTCTCGCTCGCGCTCGCGTGGCGGAGCTCGCCGTCAGCCGTCACTACGTTCACTGAAACCAGATTGTCGACGGAGAGTCCGAAGCGCCGAGCGACGCGGCCGAAGCCACCGCCCGTAACCAGGCCACCGACGCCCGTGTGCGAGACGGTGCCTAACGGGGTAACCAGACCGAACGCCATCGCCTCGTGATCCACTTGCCCGAGCAGGCTTCCGCCTGTCACCCAGGCTCGTCGACCCGCCGGATCCACGCGCACGTCGCGGAAGTGCGAGAGATCGATCTGCAACCCTTTGTCGCACGTCGATTGACCCGACGCACTGTGGCCGCCGCACTTCACGGCGAGCAACAGTCCCTTGTTCTCCCGCGCGTAGTTCACCGCGGTGCGAATGTCTGCCACACCGGTCGGCTGTATGATGAGTGCGGGTCGCTTGTCGAACGACGGGTTCAGAATCGTGCGCGCCTGGTCGTACCCGTCGTTCCCAGCGAGTAGCAGTCGGCCGCGCAACTGAGCCCGCAAGTCAGCGATCGACTTCTCGCTGAGCACGATCCGTTCTCCATCTCCCGTGACAGCTTCGATATCGGCGAAGCGGGAAGATCGAGAGCGCAAAACGGCGCCGAACAGTTCGCGCCGGGGGAGTGAGATGACTGCCGCTGTGGCGACAGCGGATTGAATAAAGGTACGCCGCCTCATGGGGGACCTCGGACGTGGGCTAGTAGGCGGCCTTACTATAGGCCTGAGTGCCCAAGGCGGCAATGCCCGTTACTTCCTCCGACTCCGAAGCCAGACGGCGTCAGCGGTGCGAGTACCTCCTGCCGCCCGAGCCGACGAAGCGGGTTACCGCTCCGCGCGCCTAACGAAAGAAGTTTCCCTTTCGCGGTACGCCAGCGCGCCCGCGATCGTCGCCAAGGGAATGACGACCGCGTTCCATATCATCGCGACGAGGACTTCGCGTGGAGCTGGAAACGCGCTGGTCGTCATTCCAAACGGCGGAAATGCCGCGCCGATGAGGAATACGATGATGCCACATTGCGCCGCCGCTTTGACGCCACTGCCAAAGCGTGGAAGCGTCGCGGCATACACGAGCACGCAGCCAAAGCCGAGCATGATGCAGCGAACGACGAACACCGGCAGCGGCATGCTCATGCTGATCTGCGCGGAGAGCAGCGCGCTGCGCAGCCCTTCGCCCAGCGCAATGATGACTCCGGCAATCAAACCACCCAATAGTATGCGCGTTGTGTCCATTGCACCTGACCTCATGTTAGGCGTTAGGCATCGTCCAGCAACGCATGCTCAGTACAGACTTGGAATCGGGCCGCTACCCACGCGATGCGGCCCGCTGAGATCCAGTTGCGTCTGCAGCTCGGTCCAGCGCCACGTCTTGTACAGCGAGAAGACGAGCAGCAGCAGCCCGATCCCGCCGGAGTACACGCCGTATGTCAGCAAACCCACGAATGGTGAGAAGACCAGCTGCATCAGCAGCCCCTTTCCAACTTCCCCCCTGTAGATGAGGTTCTGCGCGTGCTTCTGATCCGGCGTCATGCTCACGTGAATCGCAGCCAGCGCCCGCCTCGCATTGACCTGCTTCTCCAGTTGATCGGCGACCGCTCCGATATCTCGCCGCGCATCAAGCACGAGATCGGCGCCCTTGTCGGACTCACCAACCAGCTCCGCTGAGTTCCCGAGAGGATTCTGACCCAGCGCATTGTCGTTCTTACGCTGCTGCTCAACCGCGGCGAGCACCGACTTGTCATTCAGCGCCATCGCGACGGGAAAGACGCTCCCAATGCCTATCGCGCCATACAGCATCGCCACGGCCATGCATTGAAAGCGCCGGCCGCCGAGATTCCCCGTGGCCGCCATGACGGCCCTGGCCACAGCATAGGCGATCCCGAAAGACAGCAGGTGTCTGATGAACGGGACCGTCATCGAGACAAGGCCAAAGACGAGCGCGCAGCCTAACGCGGCCCCCATTCCCCACATGAGCGCACGCATATTCGTCGTCGGACCACGGCCGAACGCCAGCGCCTTTGCATAGGGTGCGCGACACTTCGCGCAGACCGGCCGACCGGCCATGGCGAAGTACGTCTGGTACAAGGTCGTCCGACAGTCCGAACAGCGAAGTACAGGCGGGACGACAGCTGGGCCGCTCTCGGGCTCCTCTTCTTTCTTCTCCTGGATTGCCGGCTGAGCGTCCGTCTCGTCCTTCGGCTCGGTTTCGAGCTTCCGGAATGCGTCGAACATGCTATTGGCGTTCGAAGACATGCGCGGGGGTCCTGGTGTTCGTGTGTTGGCTCGGCAGTGCGCCGGTAGGCCTATAGAGACGCGTGAGGCGCTTTGCCGGTTACGGCCTTCAGGGACGCTTTCCTACGTGGCTTAAGTGCCTCACCGGCATCAACTTTGTCCCATAATTCGTATGGCCCGGCGCCGCTGACTACCGGCGGCGCGACTGCCTAACGGGGACACGCTATGGCGACCGTCGACTCCTCTCTCAGCCGCCGCGACTTTCTCGCTGCCTCTGCTGCCCTCGGGTGCACTCTCGCGACCGTGCAAGAGGCGCCGTCCGGCAATGCAGTCGCGCCACGCGTCCAGGACCAGCCGAACGGCGATGCCTCGCTCGACGACAACGTCTACACGCGCCTTCTAGGCGTGCGGCCGCACCTCGGTGCGCACGAGCACATCTCGCGACTCGGCGGCGGGCGCATGTCCCGCGAAGTGCTGAACGCAATGTCCGAGGCCAACGACTATTTCGTCGACATGCGGGAGCTCAACGCCGCCGCTGGGCGCCGTGCCGCCGAGCTGCTGGGCGCGGAAGCGGCGATGATCACGGCTGGCGGGTTTTCGGGAATGATTCTTGGCGCCGCGGCTTGCCTAACGGGTACCGACGAAGAGAAGGCGGCCGCGCTGCCGCATCCTACGTGGGAACGACGCGAATGTCTTATTCAAACGGCGCAGAAGTTCGATTACGATCGCGCCTATCGAGCAGCGGGCGCGACGATCGTCTACGCCGACACGAAGGCGGACCTCGAGGCGCGCCTTGGCCCGCGCACGGCGTTCATTGCAATTCTAAGTGCCAGCGAGCGACAGGGAGTATTCGCGCCGCCATTCGCCGCGCATCGCGCGCCGCCGCCAAACCCGCAACTCGTCCCTCACGAAGAGCTGATCGCCATGGGCAAGCGAGCTGGCGTCCCCGTTGTCGTGGATATGGCCTCGGACCTCCCACCCTGGCGGCAGCTCGATCGCTTCATCAAGGCCGGAGCGGACTTGCTCGTCTTGAGCGGCGGGAAAGCGATCGGTGGACCGCAGTCATCAGGCGTCCTTCTTGGCCGACTCGACCTCATCGACGCCGCGCGGCTCAACTCGACGCCTAACGACAACATCGGACGCGGCATGAAGGTCGGGAAGGAAGAGATCATCGGGCTGATTGTGGCGCTCGAGCGCTATGTGAAGACCGACCACGCGGCCGAAATGGAGCGCTGGAACATGCGCGCGCGACGCATCGTCGAACGGCTGGAGGGCATGCCAGGACTCAAGGCAACGTACGCTCTGAACACGGCCGGCTATGGCGACGCGGACCTCACGTGGGACGAGAAGGACATACCACTCAACCGCGATTCCTTGCGCAGAGAGTTGGCGAACGGTTCGCCGCGTGTGGAGCTGGAAGTGATCATCACGCAGGATCGCGGTACGACGACGTGGCACGCGACCGCGCGCACGCGCGTGCTGCGCGATGGTGAAGAGTTGCTCGTTGCCCGGCGGCTGCGCGAAGTGTTTGCGGCCGCCAGACGGGCTGACTGAGCGACGCCTAACGTTTGGGCTGCCAGTCCACCGGCAGTTTGTACATGTCTTTCAGAAGGAACACATATTCGGCCATCGGCGGCAGCCCAACAGCGGCGCGCCGCTCATCGACGTGAAGCGTGTCCTCTAGTGGGGGCGCGACAAGCCGTCCGGCGACGATCGCGAATTGCGTTCCATAGCGTTGCGGTTTCCCCGATTCGATGAGAATCCGGTCCGTCATCGTCGCCATATCGCGTGCAGGCAAGTCGCCGCGCGCCGCGGCCGAATCCAGTTGCGGCAGCAATCGACGACGAAACGCAGTATCGGGAGTGTGCTGCAGAATGAGCCACGCAGCGTTCACTCCATCTTTGCCAACGAGCTGAGGGGTCGGCCACCCATGCGCGGCGACAATTTCACGCAACCGTTTCGTCCGCGCCGAGTCCCCGGTGAGTACACGTATGGCATAGTCGGTGTCGTTACGCGCCAGCGCCGGACCAAACCCGTCGCGCACCGCTTGATCCTCGGTGCCGAGTTGTACGAGCTCGGAACGCAACGCGCTGTCGGGCTTAATCGCGGATGGTCGGGATTCCTTGCAGGCGAACGGCGTCGCAGCCAGCAGGCACGCGCCGACGACGGCGCACAGATTGTGCCTAACGCGTAACGGCATGCCTAACATCAACGGTTGCTGTTCCATACACGCGATCGACCCTTTGCTATTTGCTCCATCGTTCGACGCGATCGTACCGACGTTGGCTCGGCTGCTACGATGTCGTAACCCGGGCGCGCATACTCGTCGCGATGCTTGATCAGCAGCCATGCCGGCTTCTCGGGGTCGCCCCGACGTAAGCGTACGAGCACCCAGGATCCGCGCAGTCGCTTGCCATGCAGCTCGAACTTGAAATCGCCTCTTTGATATCCGTCGCGCAGACGCTGCACGGGATCGTCAGTCTTTTCCGGATACGTGTAGGTGCCTCGATCCCACAGCATCACGCTGCCACCGCCATACTCACCTTTCGGAATGATCCCCTCGAACGTGTTGTATTCGATAGGGTGATCCTCTACTTGCATCGCGAGACGCTTCTCGCTGGGGTCCAGGCTTGGACCCTTGGGCACTGCCCAGCTCTTCATCACGCCGTCGAGCTCCAGGCGAAGATCGAAATGAAGCCGCGTTGCCGCGTGCTTCTGAATGACGAACGCGAGCGCGGGTTTCCGCCGAGCTACGCTGCGACGTCTTCCCTCGGGCTCAGCGGTTTTGCTGAAGTCGCGTTTCCGTCGGTATTCATCGAGCGCCGTGTCTTGTCTGCGCACCTTACGTGGGGTGCGGCTCGTCGCGACGCGCACAGCTCGCTTTGCTGTCTGTTTCGCTTTGCGTGAAGTCACGTTGGAACGGAAGGCAACCTTTGGGCCTGCTGCTTCCATGCGTCGCGCGAAATTCGCGTAGAGCGACACGCGGCGCCCACGGCCGGCGACTTCGCTCGCTCGTTCACGCGATGTCGCGCTCCTGGTAGTGTCGCTGCCTAACGCTTCTATCTGCGCGGCGGCCGAAGTACGGGTGCCCTCGCCGTTAGCCCGTTTCGTTCCCCGACGCGTCACCGGAGATCGAACTCTGTAGACCCGCCGTCAAACTCACGCTCCCGCCGATGAGTTCTTCCCAGCTCATCTCCTGGCCCTTCCGCTTGCCTTTCTCAACGATTTTGAGGCCTTCGGGGCCGAGCGTCACTGTGTACGCGACGCCCTTGAATTCGATCTCGCGCTTGAGCGCCTTGTCGAGTTTCGTGGTCATATGGAGTCCGTTTAGTTGCCGGCCTGGCGCGGCACGAGCAGGGTCTAGTATCAGTCTCAGCGGGAGCAGGGCGCACCCAACCCAAAGCTGTGTCGTGGTAAAGTGGCGAGCAACCCTCGCTGGCGGACACGGCTTTAAGCTCCCCGCGGCTGTGGCGCGCGCCAATGGTCGATTAGTCGCCGCCGACCTAACGAGTCAGCGCTGATCCTGCAGGAACACGCCGCCCGAGAATGACGAGAGCAGCATCCGTGTGCCGCCTTCCCCGCGTACGAGGGTGACTTTGCGCTTGCCCTCGGTTTGCTGTGACACACCGGACATGTCCACGCGGGAAGCGTTAGGTGGTGCGTCAAGCGTCGCGACGAACTCGACATTGCGACCGACAGCGACGCGCACTGCGCCAGTATGCGTCCGCATCTCCCAAGTCCCTGGGCCGACGGGCGAGCATGTGCAAACGATCTCACTCGTGACAGTCGTCGCCATGATGTTCGACGCTTGCACGGCTTCGAGAAGCGTCGTTCCAGAGACATTGCTCACGCGCACGTCTCCGCGGGCGCGGGTCACGCGCAACTCGTTGTTCTGTGCGGCCGCGTCAATGCGTCCCGCTATGTCGCTGAGATGTATCGTCCCAACAGCGGAGCGCGCGGTGACATCGCCATTGACGCGCGAGACTTGCACGTCGCCGGCGCCAACATCTGCCGTCACGTTTCCGTTCATGCCGCTGATCTCGATGTTCCCGCGCTGAACAGTCACTGACACCGCAATTGCACTCGGAACATCCGCGGTGACGTCGCGCGTTCCGTCAGGCACAACGACACGCAGTACGTTGCCGACCATGCTGCAGTCGAGGTCCGGCTTGAGCGCGAGTTTGGCGCCGGCGGCGCCACGCACAGTGACGAGGGCACCCTGAGCGGCGATCTCGAGTCGAGTGGACGGCGGCAGATCCTTGCCGCTCTGTGGGCAGGCGGCGCTCGCTGCGGCAATTAGTAAAGCGATCATCTACGGAATTCTTTGAGGAAAGTCGCTCTGCAGCGACGCACGCATTCGCGCGAGAAACATCATTTCATCTGCGACACGTGGTACGCTGGCCGAGTCCTTCCGAAGCGCCGATACCGCGGCGTCGATCGACTCGAGGCTGGCGATCGTAACAAGCTGCACTTCCTGCGGCGCAGGCGACTCCTCGCCGCGGCGCCTAACGAAAACGCCGACGGCGACGAGCAACGCGGCTGCTAGCCCCGTTGCAGCGAAGCGCCAGTCGAAGACCCGCCGCCTTCGCGGCAGCAACGACGTACCGGCCGCGATGCGTGGCCACAGCTCCTCGGGCGGCGCTTGAGACGTACCCCCGGGACCCAGCGCATCGCGAACCCGCTGCGTCAGTTCGTCGCTCATCTCTTCCATTCTTGCATGACGTCGGCGAGCGCTGCACGCAGCCGCGCCTTTGCGTCGAACAGCCGGCGACGCGATGTGCCGACGGGTATGCCTAACATCGCGGCCGCCTCCTCGTGCTGCACGTCCATGATCTCGCAGAGAACAAAGACGTCTCGTTGATTAACCGGAAGTTCCGCGATAGCGGTCGCGATTCGCGCTCTGAGCGCGGGGTCGGTTTCTGGTTCCGTCCGCGGATGGTCATGCGTCGCCTCCAGCGCATCGTGGCGCTGGCCGCGTGGGGATCGCAGCAGATCGATCGCCGCCGACGTGGCCACGCGGAAAACCCAGGTTCGCAGCGACGACTTGCCGCTGAACGTCGATCCTCTGAAGATCCGCAAGAACGCTTCCTGTGAGGCGTCCATAGCCTCGTCATCATCGAGCGAGAAACGTCGCACGACAGACCAGACATACTGTGTCTGACGACGATAGAACTCGGCGGCAGCCGCTTGATCTCCTCGCGTCGCTCGGCGCAGGAGCTCGACGTCATCATCCCCCGCATCAGTGCGGGCCACTACCCGACAGATCCTTGATCATTCGCTTCTGATAGTCGGCATTCCAATTGTCAGGCGCGAGGACCAACGCACGCTCGTACGCCACCTTCGCGTCGGCGCGCCGTCCAGTCTCGCGATAGGCATCCCCTAACGAATCCCACGGCTCCCAGCGCTTTGGAAATCGCTCAGTGTTGAGCTCGAATCCTGCTATTGCATCGTCATTGCGCTTCTGAGCGAGCAGTTGATACGAGATCGTGTTGAGCTGCTCCCAACGGAACGGCTCCCACCAGTCGATGGCACCGTATCGATCTCGCTGCTCTTTCCAGAGCGCGCGAGCCGCTGCGCCACCCTGTTCTTGCAGCGTCGTGATCACATCGGGATATGGAGCGCGCGTCGAGAGAATGGTTTCCACAGCGGGATCACGACCGGCGAAGTAGTCCACGCCAGTCATCGCCGCAGGGATTTGCAGCGGAATGACGCGAATACCGTCGAGTGCCGTGTTGGAGGTGCTGCGTGTCGAAATGCTCACCGCGATGTGCTGGTTACGCAGCACAGAGTGACCGGCGTCCCCGGACGAATTGTACGCCACGCCCATCGGTTCGCCGACAAAAATGGCGGAAGTGTGTTCTGCCAACTCGATGACTGTACCCGCGGCGGCACTGAACGTCTTGCGCCCCACGATGACGAATAGTCGTCCGCGCCGTCCGATGCTGCCGTCCCGCTTCACGAACTCGTTCACGATCGCAGGCGTGAGCGAGCCGTCACCGCCAGAGTTGTAGCGCATGTCGAGAATGAATCGTGCTGTCGCGTCAGGCGCGCTATCTACGTGTGCTAACGCTTGCCGCAGCTCTTGCAGCAGTGTGTACTGCGAGAACGAGCTCTTCGCGGCAATGTTGTTGAGTGCGAAGTAGACCGTGCTGTCCTGCGGCAGATATGTCCACCAATACGCCCGCCGGCCGCGCAAATGCAGCGGAAGTTCAGCGTTCCTCGTCGGATCGCGATAGGCCGCTCCCTCTCGTTTGTTGAACGCCGTCACCAGCGCGATTCTCGGCGGACCGTAGATCTCGCCATACTGCGGCCACGAGAGATCGCCCTTGCTCGTCGTGATTGCCGACAAACTTGTCGTGCCCTTGCTCGACGTGATAACGAGCGTGTCCTCGTTAGGTATGATCTTGAGTGCCTTGAGCAGCACGGCGTTGGCTAGGAAGGCCACCCCTTCACGTCGCCCCAGGTAGTTATCGCCTGACGAAAGCTGCAGCATCCTCGCGACCGCCTGGTCAGCGGCCGTGCCTCCTAGGCGTGTAACCTTTGCGCCGGCCAGCTCGGCGTGGTCGGGAGTTATCGCGGTGATCCAGAGGCCATCGTCGAAAAGATAGAAGCGAACCGGGAACCACTTCCCTCCTGCTGGCCCCAGATCCTCGATGTATGTGTGGCCGTCTTCCAACGACGCAGTCAATTGCATCGTTTGCGCGAGCAGCTCGCCGCCGCTCCTCGTTGCGGCGCCCGCTCGTAAGGCGGAGGCGCGACGCTCGAACGCAGCCTCCGTTGTGTGGGCCCACGGCCTCGGATGGACGCGCTTGATCCGCGCCACCAGCGAATCGACGTCCGCGCGCCACCCGTGAGCAGACGGCTGGACGAGCAACGTTGTCGTGAGGGCGAGTCGAATAGCGAAGTGCAGCATCCATGCTCCTAAGGGTCTAGAAGCTTGGACGGTGCATCGACATAAAGCGTTCGGTTTCTGCCTCACCGTGCCGGCTCGATCCGTCCCGATGCCTCCTGTCTGGGCCGCTCTTATGTTTCGCGAAACGAGGATGCAGGAAAACACGTTTCTGTCTGAGACCTTGCGGAGCACTGCGTGACACCGGTCGTTCGAACTCTATTGATCGCGAACCTTGGGATGTTCTTGCTGCAGCTGACGCTGCCGGCACTTGCCGATGCCATGGTCTTTGTGCCGCGACTCATCCTTGTCCGGCCCTGGTCGATCGTGACGTAC
>CBQVAZ010000078.1:0-10349 GCA_967720205.1 uncultured Gemmatimonadaceae bacterium
TGTACCGCACAGCGATCAGCGCGGGAGCGACGCGCGCCGCATGGGAGCCGGAGATTCGCGTGCGCTTCGAGCGTTTCTATCGACTGCGCGCCGAGTTGCAGCAAGCGCTGCTCACCGGCGGCGCCGCGTTAGGTGGCTGCTCGGCTGTCGACTCGGCGCTCATCGCCGCGTCGGGGCTGCCGATCGCGGCTCGCATCGACCGCCACGCGCGCTGCGACGGCGGCTACGTCGTGTACACAATCGATCCGGCCGTCACGCCGCCCAACCTCGCCGCGGTGCAGGAGCTCGCGGTCGGAATGCTGCGTGTGGACTCGCTCAAAGGAGCCGATCCGCCGCTGGCGAGCGACACGCTGGAAGTGTGGGTCGATGACATGCGCCTCGCGGACGTCGAGCGCAGCACCGGTTTCGCCGGCGCACTCGGCGTCGTGGTCTCGGCGGGAGACGTCGCCACACTGCGAGTCAACGCCACGAAGCGCGATCCGAACTTTCGACAGCTGAACGAAGCGCCGTCGTTCCTAACGAGCAACGACGTCGAGCTGGCCGCCACGATCAGGCTGGACAAACTGCTGCCAAACGCATTCGGCTGGTCGTTGCCATTCACGGTGAGTTACACGAGCGCGACAATCGACCCCGAGTTTCTCACGCGTTCGGATTTGCGTGGATCCGCCGTGCAAGGTCTGCGCAGGCCCAAAACGGCGCTCACGACCTATGCCTTACGGGTCCAGCGCGAAGCGCCGCTCACGTCCGTATGGTACGCGCCGATCCTCAACGGACTCGCCGTACAAGGAACGTACCGGCAGAGAGGCCATCGCACGGAATTCCTTGACGGTCGCGCGCACGCGAGCGACTTGGGGCTCGACTATTCGTTCCTGCCGAGCGATTCAGCGCAGTGGTTCGCGCCTAACGGCGTTCGGCTGGCGAGCGACTGGGCCCGCGACGACGACAGACGCCGCACCTTCCTGGATCCGAGCGACGAGGTGAGCGTTCCCGGGATTGGTGGCCCGGTCATCGCCGAAAACAACCTCTGGCGCACCAGCGGATCCTTCGAGCTGAGGCCGGCCACGTTCATGACCGCGCGCCTGGAGCTGGCCACGACGCGTGACTTGCGCGACTACGGCGACTCCACGTCTCTCTCTCGCGCCGTGAGCGCCGCGCGTGGCAACGCTGGCATGGAGCGCGAGCGCACGGTGCGCACGAGCCTCCTTGTCACACCGGCGCCGCTCGGCGGTGGTTGGCTTCGCCCGCGCGCCGAAGCCATTTCGACATACGACATGCGGCGGGACCCGCATAACGGGGCGCTCGTGGACAATGGCGTATTGCCTCGCCGCCTTGGGAACACGAACACACTGCTCGGCGTCGCCGTGCTCGATCCCCAGCCGTTCGCCGAGTCAAATCCGAGCGGGCTGATGGCGCGTGTGGCGAAGATCGTTAGGCCGGTCGAGCTGAGCGTGAGTCGGTCACTCGTCACGGCGTTCGATGCGTCGCCGTTCGCGCCGGGCACGGCCTATCAGTTCGGTGTCGGCTCGCTCGCGTCGCTACGCGATGTCAGGGGACTGCCGGCGGCGAGCGCTGGTGCGTCGCTGCAATACACACTCGCGCACACGCTCGAGCTCCCGCTCGGCCTCTCGCTGACAAATCGGGCGCAGCGCACCGAGTCGCGTAACTATTTCAGCCGCGAAATCGGTGCTGCCGACGTCACTCTTGTTGACGGCCTGCAGCTCGCCATTCCGGACGTGGCTTTGCGCTGGAGCGCGAGTCCCACCGCTTTTTGGGGTCTCTTCGCGAACTTGAGCGCCAACGCGCGCGCCGCGCACACGCGGCAGTCCTACGTGTCGCCGCGACTCGTCGCGGGCGATCCCTTCGGCGGCGACGAACGACGCGCGATCCGCATCCGCAGCTACCCGTTAGGCGTGAACGCGCTCACCGCACGCGGAGCGTTCTCCGTGCAAGCCACGATGGCGACGACGTTCCGCACCGATACTTTGCCCGGCGCCGTCACTCGAGCGCGCGGCCGCGACGTCAGCGTGGAGCTTGGCAAGCCGTTCGGGCTACCAGCGAGTTGGCGGGCACGCAGCCCGCTGCGCGCACGCGCCAGCTTTCAGGAAACATTGGCCCGCAGTGTGGTGTCGAATGTGGCCGTGGCTGCGCAACGCAGCCGCCTCACGGACAACGGCAGACGCGTGATCGGACTCTCAGCGGACGCCGACGTATCGACTGACATGACTTTTGGACTTCAAGCATCAAGGCTGGTATCCTTCGACCGCAACTTCAACCGGCGCTTCACGCAGACAGTCTTGTCGGCCGTGCTCGAGCTGAAGTTTTTCGGAGGGGCGTTGCGGTGAGATTCATGCGCGTGCTGTATCCGTTGCTGATCGCGGCGTGCGGTGGGGCGGGGGGCCACGCCGCTACCGTGACGACGGAGTTCGACGGGCAAGCGGCGTTAGGCTACGTCAAAAAACAGCTCGACTTCGGGCCGCGCATTCCCGGGACTGCCGGGCATCGCAACACCGGCGACTGGATCTCGCAGATGATGCGCGAGCGTGCCGACACCGTGATCGAGCAGCGCTGGACGCACAAGACCGTCAAGGGCGACACGCTGCCGATGCGGAACATCATCGCGCGCTTCAACAAAAACGCCGTGCAGCGGGTGTTGTTTGTCACGCATTGGGACACGCGCCCATTGGCCGACGCGTCGATGAATCTGGGTGAGCGCATGTCGCCGGTACCCGGCGCGAACGACGGCGGCTCGGGGACGGCGCTCCTGATCGCGTTAGGCGACGCGCTCAAGAAGTCGCCGCTACCGGCGAACGTCGGCGTCGATTTCGTTTTCGTCGACGGCGAGGACTACGGCGACTTCGGAAAGAACCAGGACGTGCTCATCGGCTCGCGTTATTTCGCCGAGCATCTCCCGGATTCCGCGTATCGTCCGCTCTTTGGCGTGCTCTGGGACATGATCGGCGACAAGGACCTCAAGATCGAGCAGGAGAGCATCTCACTCGAGCGTGCGCCCGAAGTGGTTCAACGCGTCTGGAAAACGGCGTCGGATCTTGGGTACGGCAGCTACTTTCTCGCGCAGGAAGGGCAGTCAGTGACTGACGATCACGTCCCTCTGCTCGACAAGGGCATTCGCATCATCGACGTGATCGATTACGACTTCGCGGCGCACCACACGCCGCGTGACACGATCGATCAAGTTTCCGCGCAGTCCCTCAAGATCGTCGGCGACATTGCGCTGACACTGATTCGCGACGTGGCGCGTTAGGCAGTCCGACCCGTCGTTTCGCGATGCACTCGCGAAAGGTCAACTAAAGCTCTCGGCTACCCGCTGACAGTCGAAAGCCGCCAGTAGCTGACGGCTACTGATAGCTATTAGCTGTTGGCTGACGTCTGACAGCTTTAGTTGATTAGTTAGTTAGGCTGTGGCCCTCTGCACGGCAGCACTGCCGGCCGGCGTCGGCGCATGCACTGACTCGACGTACAACGGCAGATAAATCGAGATCGTCGTTCCGCGGCCCACTTCGCTATCCGCGACGATCGTACCGTTGTGGCTCGTCACGATCCCGTGCACCACTGCTAGCCCAAGGCCCGTTCCCTGGCCCATCGGCTTCGTCGTGAAGAATGGATCGAAGATGCGATCCAGCGTCTCGCGATCCATCCCTGGACCGTTGTCTTTCACGGTGAGCTTCGCATAACGACCAGCTGGAAGGTGTGGCCGACCGTCGCCAGTTGGCGTCGGTCGTGAGCCGTTATAGCCAACCTCGACTGCGGTCGCATCGAACTCTATTTCGCCGTCATTCGTGCCGATTGCCTGCGCGGCATTTGTCGCCAGGTTCATCACGACCTGATGCAGCTGCGTCTCGTCTGCGAACACGCGCACCTGTTCACCGCGCACAGTCGTGCGCAAGCGGATGGTGCTAGTGAGCGAGGCTCGCAACAAGGTCATCGCCTCGAGAATCACGTCGGAGAGACGTACGGCGCGGCGCTCCAGCGGTTGGCGCCGGCTGAAGGCGAGGATCTGACGCACGACGTCGCGCGCCCTGCGCCCAGCGGCCAGGATGTCTCGTATCGAATCGGAGGCTTCCTGATCCTGCGCGACGAAATCTTTGAGAAGCTCGGCATTCGCCATGATGCCGGCGAGCACGTTGTTGAAGTCGTGCGCGATCCCACCGGCGAGCGTGCCTAACGCTTCCATCTTTTGCGACTGGTAGAGCTGTTGCTCCAGTTGCCTCCTGCTCGCCTCTGCCAGTTTCTGGTCGGTGATGTCGGTCGCCAGGAGCATCGCTGCCACGACACGCCCCTGATCCCATACCGGTGTGGCGTGGCATTCGTACCAGCGGCTCGCCTGACTAGGGCCCATCGCCACGAGCTCGTAGGTGCGCATCTCGCCGCGTTCCAACACGGCGGTGATGTTTTCGCGCGCGATGGCTTGCTGCTCTTCCCCTTCGATGTAGTCGAACATCGACGTTCCAATGACGTCTTTTAGCGAAAACCCTTCGGCCACGCGATTCATGAACAGCAGACGGATATCGCGGTCCACGAGCGTGATGAACTGCGGCGACGCTTCGATCAGCGAGCGCCAGCGTGCTTCCGACGCGCGCAACGAACGTTCCGCTTGCACGCGATCGGTTACATCTCGCGATTGCCAGACGACGTGGGTCGCGCCACCTGCAAACTGCACGGGGACTGCGGTCGCTTCGAGGAACCTTTCGCCCCACGGGGTCTTGAGCTCGTGCGTGCCGTAAGTTCGGCGCCCGGTGCGAATGGCCTCTCTCACAGCTTCCCGCAGCGGCGCCAATGTCTGCAGCGCTTCGCCAAGCTGCGCCGAGACTTCCGCTCCGGTTTGTCCGATCAAGTCCTGCGGGTTCAAGCTCGGCGCGATGGCCCGCAAACCGACGTACAACGCGTGGTTTCCTATGGCGAGGGAGCGGACGCGTCCATCCTCGACCGCGAGCAGTGCGATCTGATCCTGACTGCTGTTGAGCACCGACGTTAGGCGCGCTTCGCTCTCACGCAACTGTTCGACGACAAGATCGCGCTCGCGCATCGAGGACGCGAATATCAGGCTGATCACGACGGTCCACGCCGTGACGAGTTGCGTGGCCAGCGCATTTTGACCCGAGACCGCGAAGAGTCCGAGACCTGTGGCGAACCCGATGGCTGCGGCCAGCGCAATGGCTGCGTTGAGCGCCGTCGTAAGGCGTATGCCAAATCGCTTCGCGCTCCACACGACGAGCGGAACCATCGAAAGCGCCAGCACGCCGAACGTCGCATTGAACTTGACGCGAATGAAGAGCAAGACAAAAACGCCGACCAGCGACGTTCCGAAAAACGCCGTCCGTTCCACCGACGGGGGAGGGAAGCGCTCACGCACCCCGTGCCAGGCGACAATCAATGGAGTGAACGCGAGCGAACCTAACGCGTCAGCGAACCACCAGCTCACGATCGCGGCCAACGTGTGTGTCCCGATGGACCCTTGCGGCATCAGCACGAGCGTAGATCCGATCGCGGACCAGAGCGGTGCAACGGCAAGTCCGCCGACGGCGAGAAGCGCCATATCGCGCACAGTCGGCAGCGTTAGGCGCACGCGGCCAATCCGCTCGATGCACCACGCGCCCATCCACGCGGCGGATCCCGCGACCAATCCGATCAGAATGGATTGAATGACGCTGTGGCCGCCGTGCACCTGCTCGCAGATGTAGGCGCCGAGGGCGACGGCGAGCCAGTACTGGCGGCCCCAGATGACGAGCAATCCCAGCGAGACACCTGCCGCCGGCCATAGAGCGGCCTGCGAATGGCGCGCGAGCAGGAACGCCTGCAGTGCGAGCGAGAGGCCGCCGTGCAGTCCCGCCACCCACAGGAATCGCTTGATCTGTATTTGCTTCAATACCGTTTCCTCGCCGTGTGCCATTCGCACGGCCGTCGGAAGACGCGGCAGAAGTTGCCGGGTAACGCTACTCGCGCATGCTGCGCTGTGCCTCGTGTCCGCGCTGAATGCGCACGGCAGGCAACAAATCGGTGATGTATGAGGGCGCGAATGAGCTACGATCCGCGCCATGTCGGTCACCGCCGCTGAACGCAAAGCGCTGGTCTTTCTGGCGTCGCTCCTTGGGCTCGGCGCAGCAGTTAGGCTGGCCGGTGCGCTGCGTCACACCGCGTCGCCCGTCGCGGAAAATGCTCGTGCGCGGCTTGACCAACAGGTCGCGGCGGTGGACTCGGTGCGCAGCCGCGCGCATGCAGATCGTGCTCGGCGCCGCGCCTTACGCGGCCGAACCACGCGTCCCAAGGTCGAAAAGCCGCCTAGCGACACGTCATTCGTCATTGATGTCGACCGCGCGACCGCGGAGGAGTTGGAGCGTCTGCCGCGCGTCGGTCCCGCGTTGGCAAAGCGCATCGTCAGCGATCGCGAAGCGCACGGCTCATTTGGTTCTTTGACGGAGTTAATGCGCGTCAAGGGAATCGGGCCTAAGCTCAAGCAGCGCATCGCCTCGCACGTGACGTTTTCGGGCTCGGTGCGTCCCTCGACAGCGCTGTCGGTAAGCCCGGGATCCGTGCCGCGTGCGGGCCGGCCCCCGCCCCCCGGCTAGCCACTTTTTTCTTCGCGAAAATCCTAACGACAGCCCCACCAGAATGGCCGCTCCCGCAGCCGCAGCCGCTCCTGAGCGACTAATCGATCTCCTCGTGCGTGAGGGGCACATAACGCGCGAGCAGCTCGACAAGGCGCAGCGCGAACAAAAGTCCAACGGCGCGACGGTCACTTATCACCTGGTGAAGCTCGGCTTCATGAAAGAAGTGGATCTCGTCAAGGTCATCGCGCGGCAATCGCGCATGCCGGCCGTCGATCTTTCCAAGTTTGAAGTCGATCCGCGAATCGTAAAGCTCGTGCCGTCTGACGTGGCGACGAAGCACCTCGTGCTTCCTCTCAAGCGCGACGGGCGGACGCTTACTGTCGCTATCTCCGATCCCAACAACCTCGGGATACTGGAAGACCTCAAGTTCATAACGCGTTACGACATCTTCCCGGTGTTCGCGGGTGAGTTCACGCTCCGCAATCTCATCGAGAAGGTCTACGATACGGGCGACACGGCGATGGCCTCGCTGCTCGAGGACATCGCGGGCATCGAAGGCGACATCGAGGTCGTCGAGCAGGAAGACGATGAAGTCTCGGCGGCGGCGCTGGCGGCGGCCGTCGACGACGCACCAGTCGTCAAGCTCATCAACGCCATACTCACCGACGCAGTCAAGCGCGGCGCCTCGGATATTCACTTCGAGTGCTTCGAGCACGAGCTTCGCGTTAGGTACCGCATCGACGGTGCGCTCAACGAAGTGATGAAGCCGCCGCTCAAGCTCAAGGCCGCGCTCATCTCGCGCTTCAAGATCATGGCGCAGCTGAACATCGCCGAGCGACGCGTGCCGCAGGACGGCCGCATCAAGCTCAAGATCGGCAACAAGGTGATCGACTACCGCGTGTCGACGCTGCCCACGCTCTTCGGCGAAAAGGTCGTGCTCCGAATTCTCGACAAGGGCAACCTAACGCTGGATCTCGAGAAGTTCGGCCTCGAGCCGCGCGCCGAAGTGGAATTGATGGAAGCGATCATGAATCCGTACGGGATGGTGCTCGTCACCGGTCCCACGGGCTCCGGAAAAACGACGACGCTGTACTCGGCGCTCTCCAAGATCAACAACATCGACGTCAACATCATGACGTCAGAAGATCCCGTCGAATACAACCTGTTCGGGATCAATCAGGTGCAGGTGCGCACCGAAATCGGGATGAGCTTCGCCGCGGCGCTCAAGGCGTTCCTGCGGCAAGATCCCAACATCATCATGGTCGGCGAAATTCGAGACATCGAGACCGGCGGCATCGCCATCAAGGCGGCGCTCACCGGCCACCTGGTGTTATCGACGCTGCATACCAACTCGGCCGCCGAAACGGTGACGCGCTTGCTGGACATGGGGCTCGAGCCGTTCAACGTGGCCAGCGCGCTAAATCTGGTCGTCGCGCAGCGGCTCGTTAGGCGTGTATGTAACTTCTGTCGCAAGAAGTACACCCCCGACGACGTTGAGCTCACAGCCGCAAAGGTATCGCGGACGACAACACTGCGTGACCTGCGCTTCACCCAACGGGCACTGGACGACGCCAAGGCCCGGGCGCTCCCCGAAGCGGCCCCAATGCTCGAGAACCTGAGTCTAGATACGAAAATCGGCGACCTGCCCTTCTTAAAGGGCCGCGGCTGCGACGAATGCGGCGGCTCCGGCCTCAAAGGACGCCAAGGTCTGTACGAAGTGATGACGCTCACACAGTCCCTGCGAAAGCTGATCATGCAGAACGCGAGCGGCCAAGACATCAAAGACGCAGCGATCGAAGATGGAATGCTCACACTCCGCATGGATGGCTGGCTCAAGATCCTCAAAGGCCTCACCACGCTGGAGCAGGTCATCCGAGAGACGTCGGCGTAGCTCTCGAACGTGACGAGGACCGGCTGTCGCCAGTCCCCTGGGTACACCTAAGTCCGCCCTCCAGGCGGCGAACGTGAGGTCGTAATGGCAAGCAAGCAGTCACCAGCTGGTGCCGTGAACCTGAGATCCCTGCTCGAGGAGGTCATCGAGCGGGAAGCGTCTGACTTGCATGTCACGGCCGGCGAACGCGCGAAAATCCGAATCGATGGCGAGATCGTGAACTCGAACATCGATTACGTCCTCACGCCCAAAGACACGCTTCAGCTGGCGTACTCGGTACTGACCGAGAATCAAAAAAAGCGATTCGAGCTCGAAGATGAGCTCGACTTTTCCTTCGGCATCCAAAATCTCGCGCGCTTCCGCGGCAACGTCTTCAAGCAGCGCGGCTGCGTGTCGATGGTGATTCGGCAAATCCCGTTCAGCATCAAAACGTTCGCTGATCTCAGTCTGCCCGCGGTCATCGCGCGCATGGCAGAAAAGCCGCGCGGCCTGGTGCTCGTCACCGGCCCGACAGGCTCCGGAAAATCGACGACGCTCGCGGCGCTCATCGACAAGATCAATCGCGAGCGAAACGGGCACATCATCACGGTGGAAGACCCGATCGAATTCATCCACCGCCATCAAGCATGCATCGTCAATCAGCGCGAAATCGGCACTGACACCAAGTCCTTCGCCAACGCGCTGAAGTACGCCTTACGAGAAGACCCCGACGTGATCCTCGTCGGCGAAATGCGCGACCTCGAGACGATCCAGGCGGCGATCACAATCGCCGAGACTGGTCACCTCGTCTTCGCCACGCTGCATACCAATTCCGCAGCCGAAGCGATCAACCGCATCATCGACGTCTTCCCAAGCCATCAGCAGTCGCAGGTGCGCGCGCAGCTCGCGTTCGTGCTCGAAGGAATCGTCACGCAAACGCTCTTGCCCAAGGCTCGCGGCAAGGGGCGTGCGCTCGCGTGCGAGATCCTCGTGATCACACCGGCAATTCGCGCGCTGATCCGCGACGACAAAGTGCACCAGATCTACTCGCTCATGCAGTCCGGTAAGAAGTTCGGCATGCAGACGCTGAACGATGCGCTGTATCAGCTGTACGTGTCGCGCGAAGTTACGGAGGACGAATGTCTTCGCGTGTCAGGCGATCCTAACGAGTTGATGCGCATGCTCGGTCGTGACTCGCTGACTGACGAGGGCGCGGAGCTCAAGACCAACCAGGATCGCCGCCACAACGCCGCCAAGCGTTCGGCCTGATCATCCCTTCGAGGTAGAGAGAAGCTACGATGCCCGCATTCACCTATACCGCTCGCACCGCGCAGGGTGAGCTCAAGACGGCGACGATCGAAGCGCCGACGCGCGAAGACGTCGTCGCGCAGCTCCGGCGCCAGCGGCTGAGCGTTGTCAAAGTCGACGAAGAAACGAAAGCGAAGAAGCCACGCCGCGGTTCGATCAAGATGCGCGACGTCGTCATCTTCACGCGCCAGTTCTCGACGATGATCAACGCGGGTCTTCCGCTCGTGCAGGCGCTGGACATTCTCGCGAAGCAAACCGACAACAAGAACCTCTCCAACGTCACGCGCAGCGTCGTGTTCGACGTCGAGAGCGGTCACACCGTCGCCGACGCGCTTGCGAAGCACCCTAACGCATTCAGTGACCTATACGTGAACATGGTGGCCGCCGGTGAAGCGGGCGGTATCCTCGACACGATCTTGATGCGTCTGGCGACGTTCCTCGAAAAGAACGACGCCCTCGTGCGCAAAGTGAAAGGCGCGATGATCTACCCCGGCGTCATCATGAGTGTCGCCTTTCTCGCGATCACCGTGCTGCTCCTCTTCGTGATCCCGGTGTTCGAATCGATGTTCGCCAGCGTGGGCTTGGCCCTGCCGCTGCCGACGCGA
>CBQVAZ010000079.1:0-10322 GCA_967720205.1 uncultured Gemmatimonadaceae bacterium
CGATCATGGGTGCAGAGGTGCTCGGCCTTGGCAAAGAGGTGGGTTCGATCGAAGCCGGGAAGCAGGCGGACCTGCTTGTGCTCGATCGCAATCCACTCGAAAACCTGCGCAACTCGAACTCGATCCGGTATGTGATGAAGAACGGGCGCCTGTACGAAGGTGAGACGCTCGATGAGGTGTACCCGCGGCAGAAAAAGGCAGAACAATTCTATTGGGTGACCGACGGATCTACTTACTAGGGACGAACCAGAAGGAAGCTGTCGGCTGTCAGCTTGCAGCCGACGGCTGACAGCTGCTGACAGCTGCTGACGTTTGCGAGGACGAGCTTGCGGAAGCGCATTTTCTTTGCTTGTGTCGTTATGCACGCTACGACGGCCTCCGCGCAGAGCGACGCGTCGATCGCCGGCCGTGTCGTGAGCAAAGCGTCGACGGCGCCGATCACCGGCGCAGAACTCCTTCTGGCTCCGGGCAATCGGCGTCTGCTGAGCGACAGCGCCGGTCGTTTTCGTTTCGATCAAGTCACGCCGGGCAACGTCACGCTCATCGTTAGGCTGATCGGCTTCATCCCCGATTCTTCGTACCTCGAAGTGCGATCGAACGAGGACGTCGATGTCGTGGTCGAGTTGCGCCAGTCCGCTCAACCACTGGACACGGTCAAAGTGGCTGGCCGCGAGCAAACATTGGCGCGCGGCAAGCTCGCCGGATTCTATGAGCGCAAGAAGTTCGGCATCGGCCGCTTTATCGAATCCGACATCTTCGAGAAGGAACAGTACCGGCAGCTCGGCGACGTCATCACCTCTCGAGCCGCCGGAACGCGTTTGGTGCGTGCGCGCCTCGGCAGTACGGTGTGGATCGCCACGGCACGGCAGGCCGGCACGTCGACCGCGGGCCTCGACCCCACCGATCGTCTAAAGGGCGCCGATCCACGCGCCTGTTATCCGGACGTGTGGCTCGATGGCGTCAACGTGTACTCGTATGGTAGAGGCATGCCGCTCTTCGACGTGAATTTGATCGGCACCAACAACGTGTCTGCCGTCGAAGTCTATGCCGGAGCATCGCAAACACCGTCGCAGTACGCCAAGACAGGCGCCATTTGCGGAGTGGTACTCGTATGGACCAAGTGACGCGAAGCGGTCTCATGGTCCTCGCGTTAGGCTTGACGCTCCCACTGGCGTCGTCAGCTCAAGAAGCGACGCTCAACGGCCGAGTTGTGCACAAAACGTCCAAGGGCGGCATTCCTGGCGCCGAGGTGCGACTGTCTCCCAAGAACGCGCAGATCATCACCGACTCGGCCGGATATTTTCGCTTCGATCGGGTCACCCCCGGCATGGTCTCGCTCCTCGTTAGGCGGCTCGGTTTTGCGCCGGAATCGGCGTCCTTCGAGGTACAGGCATCGGACAACCTCGACTTGCTCATCGAGCTGCAACAATCGGTGCAGACACTCGACACTGTGACTGTGGCGGAACGCGAAATCCCACTCGCTGAGCGCAGGCTCGCGGGATTCTACGAACGCAAGCGGCTCGGCTTTGGGCATTTCTTCACTCCCGAGGAGCTTGAGAAGCAGCAGCACCGTTCACTCGGCGACATTATCACGGCGCGAACGCCCGGCTCTCGGTTGGTACGGTCCCTCTTGGGGAGCGCCGGCTGGATCGCGACGACGCGTCGTCCCGGCGAAATGTTTGGCGGCAGCTCCGTCGACACGGCCGATCGCAATCGCGGCGCCGATCCGCGCGCATGCTACCCGGATGTCTACCTGGATGGCGGCGTCGTGTACTCGTTCGGTCGAGGTAACTCCCTCTTCGACATTAACAGCATCGCGACAGGTGCGATTGCGGCAGTCGAGTTCTATGTCGGTCCTTCCCAGACGCCCCTCCAATACAACAAAACAAGCGCAGTCTGTGGTGTAGTTTTGATTTGGACGAAGTGAGGTCAATCCTCAGACCTCAGACCTCAGACCTCAGACCTAGTTGCTCATCCCCCTCCACGGTCACACCACGCTCCGCGCCGACTTGTTAGGCAGTTTCCGCCGTGGTGTACTTCCGCAAAGCCTGCTTTTCCACGGCCCGCAAGGAATCGGCAAGCAACGGCTTGCGCTCTGGCTGGCGCAGTGCCTCGTCTGCGATTCGCTCAAGGCTGAGGGTCCATGCGGCAGCTGCCGGCAGTGCCGCATGGCGCTGGAGCTCACGCACCCCGACATCCACTGGGTCTTTCCCCTTCCCCGTCCCAAAGGCTCCGACTACACACCTAACGACGCCAAGAACGACTACATCGAGGCGCGCCTCGAGCGAGCCAAAGCTGGCGGCGTCTATGCTCGTCCTTCAGGAGCGGAAGGCATTTACATCGCGACGACGCGCATGCTGCTCCTCACCGCCTCGGTGACCCCAGCGATCGCGCGGCGCAAAGTGATCGTGATCGGCGACGCGGAACGCATGGTCTCGCAGGAAGGGAGCGACCAGGCTGCGAACGCGTTTCTCAAGCTCCTGGAAGAACCACCTAACGACACGTACATCGTGCTCACCTCGAGCGCGCCGGGCGACCTGCTTCCAACGATCCGCTCGCGCGTCGCCCCGATTCGCATCAATCCATTGGCCACGGCCGATGTCCAGGCCGTGATCGCGCAGGACGCCTTTCGCGACGCCCTGGGCAAGAAGGCACCGAGTGCCGAGGCCTTGTTGCAGCGGGCCGCCGGCGCGCCTGGGATCGTCCTTGGCGCCGACGGCGACGCCGCGATCCGTGCCCGAGCCGCCGCAATCGTCGAGGCAGCGGCGTCCGGCGATGCCGCCAGGGGCTACGGCGCAGCGCTGCAACAGGGGTCGTGGGGGGCGCGCGGCGGCTTCAGCGACGTTCTCGACGCCGTCACTGTCCAACTCCATGAAAACGCTCGAAACGCCGCGCTGACCGGCGACCACGAGACAGCGGTGCGCTTCGCCAAAGCCGTCGAAATCGTGGAGGATGCGCGGGAATCCACCCTCACCAACGTGAACCCGGCATTGGTTACCGCCGATCTGATTGACCGTTTGGCGCATTCGTTGCGCTACTAGCCGGCCTGGAGGCTTATGCCAGACCTCACGCATGTGGACAACACGGGCGCTGCCCGGATGGTCGATGTATCCAAGAAGCCCGTCACCGAGCGCTTAGCTCGGGCGTCGGGGGTGATCACCATGGCGCCAGCGACCTTGCAGGCGATCCGTGATAACACGCTCAAGAAGGGGGACGTTCTGGGTGTTTCGCGTGTGGCCGGAATCATGGCGGCCAAACGCACCGCGGAGCTGATCCCGCTGTGTCATCAGATACCGTTGGCCGACATCCAGATCGACCTAACGCTGGACGACTCCGTCCCAGGTGTTCGGGCGGAGTCCACCGTAGTGACAGTTGCGTCAACCGGCGTGGAAATGGAGGCAATTATTGCCGTAAGTGTGTCACTGATCACTATTTACGACATGGTGAAGGGGGTAGATAAGGGAACAGAAATTGGTGAGATTTGTCTCAACGAAAAGCGCGGCGGACGCTCGGGGCAGTACATAAGGCCTTAGCCCCAGATGTTCGCCGCTTTGGCAAGAATCGGGTTGGCGCTGTCCACGGCGACGCCCGGGTCTTAAACGATAGGAGGCTTGATGCACGATCTAAGTCGTACCTATGCGCACTACGGGGATCGGTTACGTCGCAAACGGAAAATCCGTGCAGCGCTCATTCTCCTTGGCTTCGTCAGCACGTCAGTCGCTGCGGCCTGGGACTGGAATGCTGATCCGGCGCAGGCGGCCGTCGTTTCTAATGACAGGTCGGCTCCCGGTAGCGATAGTGGCTCGGCCGATTCGAGCGATAACAACTGGTTTGCCGGCGAGGACCTCGAGAAATGGAATAAGGTCTTCCAGTTTGCTCGCCAGTATGGAATCAGCGCCGATCTAGCGGCCGCCATCCACGACGAAGCCGTGGGTCAGAGCATCGACCCCGAGCTGGCTTTCCGCGTGGTTCGGCTCGAGAGCCGCTTCCACGAAGGTGCCAAGAGCTCCGTCGGGGCGATCGGGCTGACGCAGCTGATGCCAAAGACGGCTCGGATCTACGAGCCTGGCATTTCGATCGACTCGCTCCATGACCGCCACACGAACCTGCGAATTGGGTTCCGCTATCTGCACGACATGCTGAAGCAGTACGGCTCTGTGCGGACGGCCCTCCTGGTCTACAATCGCGGTGCCTTAGCCGTGTTGATAGAGAAGGAGATGGGCATCGACCCCTCCAACGGATACGATCAGATCGTGTTGCGTGGTTATCGAGGCAACGGATTTCTGCAGTAACGTGCAGAGCACGATGGTGGCAAGAAGAAGGGCGGTCCAAATGGACCGCCCTTTTGCATGCTAATAGCAGCTGACAGCTATCCTGCGGCCTTCCTCGCCGGTCGCCTAACGCCGCCCGACTTCACGATTATCGACTGGCCCGGAATGATGACCTGCTTCTTGAGTCCATTGAGTCGCATCAGTGTCGGCACGGATGTGCCATACCGCCTGGCGATCGCACCGAGGTTCTCGCCTCGCTTGACCACGTGCACCCTGCGCGATCCAACGCGCGACGAGCCGTAGCGCTCGATCTCCGGATTCGGTACGTCGAACGCGCCTTCAACGGTGTTAGGCGTCGGAACGAGCAGCGTCTGGCCCGCCGTCAGTACGCCCTTCTTCGTCACCTTCAGCTTTGGATTATACCAGCGGATCTCATTCGCCTCGACCTCGTGAGTCTGGGCGATTCGCGTGAGCGTCATTCCCTTTTTCGTCACGACCTTCCGATAGGCTAGCCGGTCATTCTCAGTCAGCGCGTTGAACAGCACTGGGAACGAATCGGCGCGCCCGACTGGAATGCGCACAAGAAACGCATCCTTGGGCGGCGTCACTCCACGAAGGACGTGCGGATTGAGATCGCGGATCACTGAGATGTGCGTGCGCGCTGCCTTGGCAACTGCGCTGAGCGGCGTCGCCGCCGGCACCTTCGCCGAGTCGTACGCAAACGGCGCCGCGGAGTCAATGTCGAAGCCGAACTTCCTCGCATTCTTTGCGAGGAGCGCGGCCGCGATGAGCTTCGGCACGTAATCTTTGGTTTCGGCGCGCAGCAGGCGCGTGTCGGCCAGCGCGAAGAACGCATCGTCGTCGCCCTGGAGGTCGTCGTCGATTCTCGTTAGGCCCCGCGCGACGCGTCCCGGTCCGCCGTTGTACGCGGCGGCAGCGAGATAGAGTGACCCGAACTGTTCGCGCAGACTTCTGAGAAAGCGTACGGCCGCGTCAGTGGACTCGACCGGATCGCGGCGCTCGTCGACCCACCAGTCGATGCGCAGACCCATGCCACGCCCCGTGCGCGTCATGAACTGCCACATTCCTACCGCGGCTGAGCGCGAGTAGGCGTGCGGGCTGTAGCCGCTCTCGATGAGAGCGAGGTAGCTCATGTCTTCGGGAATGCCGCGTGCGCGCAAGCGCTCGCGGATCATCGGCATGTAGCGCACACCCTGCCGCATCCAGCGCTCGAACGTTGGTCGTGCCGAGCCGCTGAAGATCGAGATGTATTTCTGCACACGTGCGTGTGTCTCGTACGATCTGACGTCGATGTCCCACGTCGGTTCGGGGTCCTCGACGAGTGCCGCGGTCATGCTGTCGGCCGCCTCGATGATCGCCGGCGCTTGTGTCGCCGCGCCTGATTGGAGTGTGTCACCGAAGATCGACAACGCTCCACTCATGACATCGCGCAGCGAGACCGCGATGCTGTCGTGCGCGGCGCGCGTAGGACCGAGCTCTCCCGCGGATGCGTGCACCACCAGCGAGTCGTGCTTCGCGTTAGGCGCGGGCCGTCCTTCTGGGCTCACTCCGTCGCTTGGTCCGCGCGCGACGCTTTGCGACGCGCACGCGGCAACGACGGTCGTCAGGGCCAGCAGGGCAAGTCGGCGTAACAAGGCCAAAGCAGACCTCCTAGACAGACAGCACGCCCAAAGCGCGCCGCAATGTTACACCCAGGCACGTTGGGCGGTACCTCCGCCCCCGTGGTACTACCGAGTCGCGATAGTGTTGCCTACTACGCGGTTCGTAGCCTGCAGTGTTGCCACCACGACACCGCGCAGGAGATCATCACCAGCGAGCGCGCAGCCGAGGAGACGAGTCACTTCCCCGCCGCTACGTAGTAAGACACTCACAATGACCACGGTGTCATCGAAGGCCCGCATCGATTTGACACCGATAAGCTCTAATTGGACTGCACCGCGCGCGAACGCTTCGATCGCCCGGAGGGTCGCGTCAGCCGGCAGCCGCAGGTCACCCAGGGTGCTGGCGATACCGTCGGCTTTGCCGCTAATGCGCTCGCCTTCCAGCCACTCGAATTCGACTTCCGCGTGGCAACGGCCGTGGGGGGTACGGGTAAACGTGAACTGCAAAAGACGGAGTCGTTGGCGCTTCATGGCATCGATTGCCACGGCGCGCAGCTCCGGCTCTATGTCGTTCCCGTTTCTCGCCGTCGACCCGCCTTCAGCGACCATGACCGGCATCCCTATGGGCTTTCGCCAACGATGTCGTGCCATCTGTAGAATTCCGTGTCAGTACACGATCTCACGAGGCACGCGCAACACCTTATCACGGCCTGGTGCGCGACCGTTTCAGGATGGGAGCCGGACCCCATCGGGCGCAGGGAGCTGGGTCACGCTATCGCCGTGCGGCGCGCTGTGGACTCGGCGGAGCGGCCAGGCAGGACAGGGCCCGACCGCATCGCCGAGCGCTCCGCAGATTGCGCTCGATGACGGGAAGAAGACCGCGAAACGCTCGTTAGGTTTCTGCCCGCGGAGGGTGCTGGGCGGGCGCATCGAGAACCCCAAGCACTCGTTCGTTGAAGACGTCGGGTCGCTCGATGTTGCTCAAGTGCGCCGCCTCGGCGGCGACGTCAAAGCTGGACGCGGCGACTACCCTCGCCAAGCCGGGGAGTGAGCAGCATATCAGTGCGCGTGGAGCACGGACCGAGCCCGCCCTCACCTCTCGCCGATCGCTACGTCATCGAGCGTGAATTGGGACGTGGGGGAATGGCGACCGTCTGGCTGGCGCGAGACGCGCGAGAGGACCGGCTGGTGGCAATCAAAGTCCTGAACCGGGAGCTCGTCAGCGTGGTGGGGGTTGGCCGCTTCTTGCGCGAGATCCGGGTGACGGCGGCTCTCGAACATCCGGCTGTTGTTCCCATCTTGGATAGCGGCGCGTGGAGAAGCGACGGAATCGACCAACCTTGGTATGCCATGCCGTTCATGGAGAGCGGCTCACTTCGCGCGCGCCTAACGACTGATCGCCAGCAGCCAATCGAAGAGGCGTTGCGTATAGCGCTGGACCTTGCTGGTGCGTTGCAGGCAGCGCATTCGAAGGGCATCGTCCATCGCGACATCAAGCCTGAAAACATCCTGTTCTCGGATGGGCGGGCCAAGCTCGTTGACTTCGGAATCGCGAAGGCACTGCAGGACACCGGAGCTGACCGCCTAACGAGCACAGGTGTCGCGCTCGGGACTCCCGCGTACATGAGCCCGGAGCAGATCGCCGGCGCGTCCGCGGATGCCCGGACCGATCAATACGCGCTGGCGACAGTCGTGTATGAGATGCTGGCGGGTGAACCTCCCTTCCCCGGCATGTCGACGCAGGCGACGGTCGCGCGACGCATGGCCGAACCAGCACGTTCGTTGCGGCCGCTCCGGTCAACGGTGCCTGCGCACATCGACAACGCGCTCCTTCGTGCTCTCGAGCGTGCACCGGCCGATCGCTTCCCGAGCATTGCAGCCTTCGCCGCTGCGCTTGAAAATGCGAGTGCGACTTTCGTTCCATCGCGGAAGAGCTCTCGTCGGCAGCAGCTGATAATCGCCGTGGCCTTGGTCCTGCTGTCCTCGTTAGGCGCCGGGCGCCTAGCGGGATGGCGTAAAGCCCAGCGTGTGTCTGCTGAAGTGATGGCTCTGAGCCATCGCGGAACGGCCGGCCTCCAGAAGCGCACCCCTACGGGCACGGCCGAGGCTTACTCGGCGTTCAGCGAGGCTGTGCGCCGCGATTCCGGCTATGCTCCTGCCTGGGTTGGCCTGGCCAAGACGTATGTGGCGGCCTACATGCGATCATTTCCCCTCCCTGCCGTTGCGCGCGACAGCATTCCGATGCTGGCGACTGCAGCGGCGCAAAACGCCATCGGCCTTGATTCAACAGACGCCGAAGCGTGGTCGGCGCGGGCACAAGTGAGCCGGCTCATCGATCCTACGAATTACGATCCCGTACTGCGATTTGTGCGTCGCTCCATCGCCATCGACTCGTCCTCGGCCGAGACATGGCACTTCCTTGCGATTTACGAGATGGACCGCGGCAACGCGGACACAGCGCTGATAGCGTGGCGGCGCTCAGTCAGCGTAGGGCCAAAGTATCTGCAAGGGTTGACCTTTCTTGCCCTCGCTCACTATTGGCGGCGCCAATACGATAGCGCGGCGAAATGGGCCGATAGTGCGGTGGCGCTCGATGGCAACTATATGTTCGGCAGGCAAGCGTTTGGGCAGATCGCCGTCGAACGTGGCGAATACGACCAGGCCCAGTCGGCTTTTGAAGCTGCGCGACGTCTCAGCACCGGCGTTGAGCTTGCACACGCCGACGCCTTCAAGGCGCTCAGCCTCGCGCGCGCTGGCGATACCCGGGCCGCACGCGCGACAGTTGCACGCGCGGAAACGCGGGCGATCACGTTCAGTCCGACGCAGGCTCACACGGCTGTTTACATGGCGCACGCCTACTCCGCACTCGGGGAGAAGGCGAAGGCTCTCGCCTGGCTGCGGCGGTACGATGTCAGGCGCGATCAGCATTTCCAGATGCACCTTCGCTGCGACCCTCCATTCGACCCGCTCGCCGACGATCCGACGTTTCGAGCGCTACTCACATTGCCAAGGCCGCCGGCCGGCAAGGCTTGCTAGGAGGAATTGGGACTCGTAGCCTAACGAGAAGTATTTGAGCTCTGGCAGGCAATCGAACCAACATCTTTGTTGGCTCACGTGGCCAGCTGCTGTCGATCGAGGCGAAGCAAACGGAGTGAGGCCAGTAAATGACCCGGGCGGGTCTCGAACCCGCGACCTACGGATTAAAAGTCCGTTGCTCTACCAGCTGAGCTACCGGGTCGGCGGCCACAACCGGGCCGGACCGGAAAATAGCGACCCTGCGCCCCGTCGGGTACATAGGCACTGAGGGCCGTTTGGGGTATTGACCCCGGGCGCACAAGCCGACCGCGAGGGGTTGCCTAACGAGTAATCGTGTCAGTCGTCACTAACCGGATGGTCAAAAAGGACCATCGGCCTCAGACCAGGTCATATTAGCGTTGCTTCACCTCCTTCCCGGGCGTCTATGGTTGAACTTCGCCCGATACGGGAGTAACATTCTCAACCCCCCGCGCGCCACACACCCGCTGCCTTCCCACTCCCTGTCTCCTTGTCACTCACAAACCGCCTAACGCCGTCGCTCACGGCCGACGCCGAACACGACGACATCATCTATCCGGACACGATTCCGTTCCTGCTCGTGCACCTCACGTGCTTCGCGGCATTCTGGAGCGGCGTCACACTCGAAGCGGTTGTGCTCTGCATCTCGTCCTACGTCTTTCGGATGTTCGTCGTCACAGCTGGTTATCACCGCTACTTCTCACATCGCTCCTTCAAGACCAGCCGCGTCTTTCAATTCATCTTAGGCTTCCTCGCGCAAACATCGGCGCAGCGCGGAGTTCTTTGGTGGGCAGCCAAGCACCGCCACCACCATCGCCATTCGGATACGGAGCTCGACGTACACTCGCCGCGGCACAAGGGGTTCTGGTACGCGCACGTCGGCTGGATTTTCACGCCACGGCACGACATCGCGGACCTCAGCACGATCCCCGACCTCACGAAATACCCCGAGTTGCGCTGGCTCGATCGCAACAAATACACGCCTGCCGCTCTACTCGCGCTCGTCTGCTTCGTCTGGATGGGATGGGCCGGACTCGTCGTCGGTTTCTTCTGGAGCACCGTGCTGCTGTATCACGGCTCCTTCATGATCAACTCGCTCGCCCATGTGTTCGGCAAGCAGCGCTACGTCACTGGCGACGATTCGCGCAACAACTGGTTCCTCTCGATTTTCACGTTAGGCGAAGGCTGGCACAACAACCACCACGCCTATCAGCGCTCCACGCGTCAGGGTTTCCGCTGGTACGAGTTCGACGGAACCTTCTACGGCCTCAAGCTGCTCTCCTGGTTCCACATCGTCTGGGACCTCGGTGAGCCGCCTCAGGAGCTGGTGCGAAACGAGCATCGACTCGGCCAGGCCGTCATCGAGAAGGTCGCA
>CBQVAZ010000080.1:0-10308 GCA_967720205.1 uncultured Gemmatimonadaceae bacterium
CGGAGCTCGCACGTTCACAGCGACTCCTCCGCAATACGGTTTGGATCTGTTCCGCGCGTGGCGGTATTGATCCCGTTCCAACTAGTTACGGCTGTTTAGCGCCGAGAGCCATCTGACAGCGCCAGTTGGAACGGGACTAGTCAAGCGCGTACTACTCGTCGCGAACCCAGCCGCGCGTACAGGCGCACGCCGCATCCACGCGGCCGAACACGCTCTAGCACGCGCTGGCTGTCAGGTCGATCTGCGTCAGGTCTTGGCGACCGGCGATGCCGCGCGCTTCGCCGCCGAACGAGCGGCGAATGTGGATGCCGTCTTCACACTCGGCGGCGACGGAACGGTGATGGGCGTGCTGGACGCGCTCAAAGGCACAGGTGTGCCTGTCGGAATTATCCCCGCCGGGACAGGCAACCTCGTCGCGCACGCACTGGGCCTGCCGCTCGACGTCGACGCTGCAGTCCGTTCGCTCCTGCGCGGCAAGATTCGGCGCATCGATCTCGGTCGGATCCACACGGATCCGCCGCGCGTCTTCGCGTTCGCGGCCGGGCTTGGGATCGACGCGACGATGATCGAGCGGACCACGTCAGCAGCCAAAAAGCGGCTCGGCGTTTTGGCGTACGTCATCGCGGCGGCCGCTGCGGCTTTTCGACACGATCGATTTCTTGTGCGCGTCGTCACAGAAAGCGGGAGGATCGAGCGCGACACATCGCTGACGCTAATTGCGAACTTCGGTTCTGTGCTGCGCGGTGGTATTGCTTTAGGGCCCGACATCACACCAGATGATGGTGAGCTCGATGTATGCATGTATGCACCTCGCAGCGGGTGGGATGCGGTGCACATGCTTTGGCGGATTTTGCGACGCGACTATCGCAGCGACGGCCGAATGTATTTCGCCAAAGCACGTGAAGTCGTCATCGAGTGTGACCCGCCGCGTATTTTTCAAGCGGACGGCGAGATCATCGGGATGTCCCCGGTGCGCATTACCGTCGACGCGGGCGCCGCGACGCTGCTCGTGCCTTGACGACGCTGTCTTCTGGCCTGCCTAACGCAACGTGAGCACAGTGAGCGAACGCCTGTCTCAGGTCGAATCCGTCGCCGCGGCGCCGTCGAGTACCGTCGTGCGCGACGCTGACATTCTTCTGTCGCGACTTCAGGTCGCGTCACTTTCTCTCGCGCGCGCTGACGGCGAGCGTGAAATCGTCGACTCCCTGGGGCGCGGCGCGCTGGGGCTTGTGGACGGCGACGGCGTGATCGTCAGCGACCCGCAGCTCGATCGCGGCATGCTGCGAGTGCTCGTGCACCATGCTCGCGGTGTCGATACGGAAGAGCGAGTTGTCCCTGCTGGAGACAACATCCTCATGCAGGTGGCGCGCACTGGTGAGCCAGTGCTGATCGTCGACGCCGACGAACGGAGCGAACTGCTTCATCCAATCGTCGACCCAGCTCGCGGCGGCGTGGCGCGCTCGCTCGCCTGCGCCCCGCTCACACACGGCCGGCGGCTCTACGGCGTCGTGGCTGTGTACGCGGCGCGTCCGTACGCCTTCGACGAACGCGACCTGGATGTGCTGCGGACATTTGGCGCGCTCGCGGCTACGCTGCTGAGCAACGCGCGGCTTTACACGGAGAGCGAACGCGAGAGACGGCAGAGCGACGCGCTCGCCGAGATCGCGCGCGCTGTGGGTGAATCGCTGCGCATGGGCGAGGTTCTGCGGCTCATTCTGCGCCACAGCATGTCACTGCTCGGCGTCGAGGGAGCGTACGTCGCGCTCGCACGCGACGAATACTTGCACATCGTATCCTCGTTAGGCGCAGGTGAGCTCCTCAACGGGCTGCACCTGCCAGTGCGCACGACGCTGGACGGCAAGGCCGTTCGCGAAGGAACCGCGATCATCGCGAACGAAGCCAGGGCGCATCCGGGCGCGTATCGTCCCGCATACGAGGTGACGACGATCGAGAAGCTGCTCGTCGTTCCGCTCGTCACGGCGCGTGGTACGATCGGCGTGCTCACCGTGTTCAATCGCGACACGGAATTCACGGATGATGACGCGCGAGTACTGCGGCGTCTCGCCGATCAAGTCGCCGTCGCTATCGTGAATGCTCGCCTCTTCGAGGAGGTTACGGAGGCGTCGCGCGAATGGACCGCGACGTTCGATGCGATCGGCTGCGGCATGGTGGTCGTCGACGATGCCGGCTGCATCATGCGCTACAACTCGCGCGCGATACAGCTCGCTGGTCTCGAAGGGCCGCGCGAGCTCGTTGGGCAATCGTTCTACGAGGCCATACTGCACGAGCGGCGCGAAGGCGACGAGAAAGCGCCGCTGCAGCGCGTGGCACGCGAGGGTCGTTTGGTGCGCGTGACAATTTCATCGAGTACTCGAGGTCGTGTCTTTGACATCACGGCGGCGCCGCACCCGAACGGCGGCGCGATCGTGACCTTCGACGACATCACGGCGACACGCTCGCTCAGCGAGCGAAATCGACTGGTCGTCGAGTCCGCGGTCGACGCGCTCTTGATCGCGGATCCGGATGGCGTGATCACGTTTGCCAACCTCGCGGCTGCCGAGCTGCTGGCGCGCGAGGAGTTGGTCGGGATGCTGATTTCCGATCTCGTGATTCCCGAAACGAGCGATGAAGTGAGGTCGCACATCCAAATCGCGACGATGGGTACGAGTAACGCGGCTGCGGCGTCACAGCGACGCGAGTATCTCGTGGTGCGCGGCGATGGCGAACGGCGCGTTGCGGCCGTGAGCCTGGCACCACTGCGCGAAGGTGACCGCACGACCGGCGTTGTTGTCGCGATGCGTGACGTGACTGAAGAACGTCGCGCGCGAGACGCTGTGTCGCAGACGGAGGCGCGCTACCGCAATCTTTTCGACACCGTGAACGACGCGCTCTTCACGCTCGATGCGCGCGGGGCGGTGACGTCAGCGAATCAGGCTGCGTGTCAAATACTGGATGCGTCACGCGAGGAGCTGCTGGGTCGCAGCATTGTCCCGTTCCTCGACAGCGATGACGTGGATCGCGTGACGGCCTATGCGCGAGACGCGCTCGCCGGCGTCGTTAGGCGATTCGAGTGCCGGGCGGCGCGCCGCAGCGGGCTGCGACGATTGCTCTCGGTGACGATGACGCCGTTGCGTCAGGGCCGCGTCGTCATTGGCGCGCTGTGCGTCGCGCGTGATGTCACCGACGAACGGAATCGAGCCAACGCCGTTGCGGAAGTCGAGGCGCGGCTGGAGCAGCTCGTCGAGATCACATCAGACGGGATCTGTACCGTCGATGAAGAGGGGAGCTTTACCAGCGTGAACGCCGCCTTCGAGCGCGCGACTGGCCGCACGCGCGATGTCCTCATCGGCGATCACTTCACGGTTTTCGTCGACCCGCGCGACCGGGATGAGGTGTGGGGCATCTTCGTCGGCGCGCTGCACGGCGTGCGTCAGCGCGGCGACATCCGCTACGTCTCGGCGAGCGGCGAAGCCCGCTGGGGGCACGTGAACGCGGCGCCGGTTCTCATTCAGGGAAGAGTGGCCGGGGCACTGGCTGTCATACGCGATGTGACTGAGGAGCGTCAATTGCGCGAGCGTCTCAAACTGTTTGAGCGGGATCGCGGAGACGCCATATCTCCAGTCTCGGTTCCGCAGATCGAAGAGCCTGCAGCCGGCATGCCCACGTCCCTCGCCGTGCTGGTCGTGGACGACGAGCCGGCGATTCGCACGGCCGTCGCGCGTTATCTCAGCTCGTTAGGCCATCACGTCGACGTGGCGGCGTCGGGCCGCGAGGCGCTGGAACGGCTGTCCAGCCGTTCGTTCGACCTGATCCTGCTGGATCTGCGCATGCCGGACATGGCCGGCGACGCGCTGTATCGTGAGCTCATTGCGCGCGACGCGGCGCATGCTGGGCGCATCGTTTTCATCACAGGCGAAGATTCGTCCAGTCCCGATACGCAGTCGTTCCTGCAGGCATCCGGGCGGCCGGTGATCGGCAAGCCGTTCAGCCTCGACGATCTGCGTCGCGCGCTGGCGCTGGCGACGCTGTAGCGGCACTACCGCCAGCCGCGACCGCCACATACCGTTAGGCAGTGTACTTCGCGGGGAGCCGACGATGACCGACTTGCAGGAGCACGACGTCATGGTGTGCCGCGCCTGTGGGCGCGAGGAACGTGCTTCCGAAGGGTATCCCTGCGACGCCTGTGGCACGTTCATCTGCCAGATCTGCTCGATGCGCGGTGTGACGCGCTGCAAGAACTGCGCGGCGCTCAAGGGTGAGGCCGCGAGCCCGCCTGCGCCGCCGCCACCGACGTGAGCGGCGGCGACTTCTCCTCGTTAGGCCTGGCCGTCGGACACGCCACGGATATCGCGGGTGCCACGGGACTGACCGTCATTCGCCCGCTCGAGGCGGAGCCTGCGATGCGCGGCGCGGCAGCGATCGTTGGGCGAGCCACCGCGACGCGCGAGGTTCCGACCGTAACGGCTGATCACATCGCGAAGCGTGTTGATGCCATCCTGCTCACGGGTGGCTCCGCGTATGGATTGGACGCGGCGGCCGGCGTCATGCGCTGGATGGAGGAGCGTGGACGCGGCTTCCCGATCGCCGGCGGCGTTGTGCCGATCGTCCCAGCAGCAGCCGTCTTCGACCTCGCGCCGCTCGGCCGCTTCGACGTTCGCCCGACTCCGCAAATGGCATATGAGGCGTGCGAGCGCGCGACTATGCGCGACATTGCCGAAGGGAGCATCGGCGCGGGGACGGGTTGCACGGTGGGTAAGGCGGCCGGCCGAGAGCACGCGATGAAGGGTGGTGTGGGGTGCGCGCTCGAGACGCACGATGAGATCATCGTCGTCGCCGTCGCCGTGGTGAACGCGTTCGGCGACGTGCGGGACAGTAACGGGCGCATCATAGCGGGCGCGCGCGACGCGAGCGGTGAGTGGCTCGATTCGGCGGCGCTGATCGAGCAAGGCTCGTTAGGTGGTCCACCGGTGCCGGCGACGGCCGGTGCACCCCAGACTACGCTGTGCGCGATCGCGACGAACGTGCTGTTCACCGGGCACGAGCTGCAGCAGCTCGCGCGCGCGAGCTCGGCGGCTTTGTACAAGCGCATCACGCCGGCAGGCACGGCGTTCGATGGAGACATCGTCTTCGCGATGGGACCGCAGAGCGGCAGCGCGCTCGCGCCGCTTCCGGCTGTCGAGATCGTGGCCGTCCGTGCGCTAGAGTCGGCGATCGAACGCGCGGTGCGATTCGCCAAGGGCCGCGACGGCATCCCTGGTCTAGCCGATTAGGAGCGGGGTTAACCTAACAGGTTGGCATAAGGAGCCCGCTTCGGTGGCGAGCCGCGGCGTTCGGCGGGGCATCCCCTTCGGCGGCGGACACGCTTTGCGAAGTCGGCTGCGCGCGTTCGGGGTCAGGCAAGTGCGTCGCGACAGCCGCGCGCGCCGACGCTCGCCGCGTGACGCCGCCTACGAGGACGCCCGCGCCTCACTTTCGGTCGCATTGGCGACGGCAAATGCAGTTGAGCCTAACGGGAGGCACGGCAGCCTCGGAGGCGGCGTTGGCAGCGTAGCGAGCGACGGCATCCACGACGTGATCGCCGTTGCTTATTGATCACGAGCCGGCGAAGCGTGTAAGCGCCTCGCCGCCGCAGCGGGCTGCCGATGCCAAACCGTTAGGCTAACTTTGCTGTTCGCCCACCCAGTGACACCCCGCCGAACAAGCGCGTAGGGACCTTCAACTGACCATGCCGGTCGGCGGCGTGATCGGGTTCGGCGCGCGGACCTGGAGGCGCAAATCGGCCTTGGGCTGACTGTCGAGCGCGATGCGCATGGTGTAGGCGCCGGGCAAATCCAGCGGCAGGTCGATGGACGCGATGAGCGGCATGTCCATCTCGTTCACGTTAGGCGGCGGTGAAGCGACTTCCAATTCGCCGACCGACGACCATAACTCCACACCCGACGGATTGAGCCATTGCAGCGACACGGTGTGTGTCCCCGTGTCCATACGCGCGCCCTTCAAGCGCACGACCAGATTCGCGCGCGGATGCACGGTCGGCAGCGTCGCGACCTGCAGCGCGTCGAAGACGCCGAGGATATTGAGCTTGCCCTCCTGTGACAGGTTGGCAGCATCGGCGAACATCGCAAACGTCACGTTCATGGAGTCAAAGTAGCGCGGAAAACGGCGCTAGGTAATCGAGCTCGCGACTGCAGTCGCAGTCGAGCGCACACTACTTTTGGTGTCATGTCCGTCAGCGTGCACGATGAGGCTTCCACCGCCCCACGCTCGACCGTCGCGCCGGCTGGCGTCATGGTCGCGCGTGAAAGACGCGGCCTGGGCAGCACTGATCTGCTCCTGGTGAGCATGGCGCTCATCTGGAGCATCAACTACAGCGTCATCAAGTACGGCACGCGTTTCGTCGAACCGCTGGCGTACAACGCGGTGCGCATCGCGCTTGGCGCCGTCGCCGCGCTGAGCGCGCTGGCGATTTGGCACCGCCGCGGCGAGCCGGTTACCCGGCATCGCGCCCGGCTCTTCTTGTTAGGCATGCTCGGCAATGGGCTCTATCAGTTCTTCTTCATCGAGGGACTCGCTCGCAGTCGTGTGGCCACGACCGTGTTGCTGATGGCGAGCACACCGGCGGTGATCGCGCTCGTGGGCCGGGCTCGCGGCGTCGAGCGTATCGCGTCGCGTGGCTGGTTAGGCATCGGGCTGCAGCTCAGCGGCGTTGCGATCCTGTTGATCGGGACCGGCGCCGGCGCCGGATCGGACTCCACCCTCGGCGCGCTGACGATCCTGGCCGCCGTGTGCAGCTGGGCGCTATTTGCCGTCATGCTGAAACCGATTTCGTCCGACGTGAAATGGCAGGAAGTCACAGGCTACACGCTGGCCGGCGGCGCCGTCGTGTCGTTGGCGTTAGGTGCACCCGCGATTCTCCGCTCCTCCTGGGAAACGGCGCCTATCGCGATCTGGCCCGCGATCGTCTACAGCGGCATCGGCGCGTTGCTCGTGGCGACCGCCTTCTGGTACGTCGGCCTCAAACGGCTGGGACCGACGCGCACGTCGATGTACTCCAACCTGCAGCCGCTCTTCGCCATGACGATCGCGTGGGCCGCGTTAGGTGAAGTGCCCACTCAGTGGCAGGTGATCGGCGCACTGCTCATCATGAGCGGACTTCTGCTCGGGCGCGTGTGAAAGTCGTTCTCTTCGACATCGACGGGACCATCCTGCGCACCGATGGGGCCGGGCGCCGCGCCATGGAGCGCGCGCTGCAGCGCATCTTCGGTACCTCGGGTGAGCCGCGCTACCGCTACGACGGCAAGACCGACATGCAGATCGTGCGTGAGCTCATGCGCGGCGCCGGATTCGATGACGCGACAATCGATCGCCGCATGCCAGACGTGATCGCGACATATGTTGAAGAACTAGGGCACGAGTTGCGCGCGGGCGCCGATCGTGTGCGCTGCTATTCCGGCGTCGTCGAGTTGATCGCCGCGCTCGAGACTCGCGAGGATCGCGTGATCGGTCTGCTCACAGGGAACGTCGAGCCTGGTGCGTTCGCCAAACTCGCTGCCGCGCGACTCGATGGCGCGAAGTTTCGCGTCAACGCTTTCGGCTCCGATCACGAGGAACGCGGCGCGCTCCCCGCCATCGCGCTCTCGCGAGCGCGCTCCGCACTCGCGCGCGAGCTGGCCGGTGACGCGCTTATCATAATCGGCGACACGCCGGCAGACATCGCGTGTGGCCGCAGCGTCGGTGCGCGCGCAATCGCCGTCGCGACCGGTCATTACTCCGTATCGGATCTCGCCTCGCACGCGCCGCACGCCGCGTTCAGCGATCTCAGTGATACGACCGCGGTGCTTCAGGCGATCGACGATGCGTGAGCTGGAGCTCAAGGCGATTGTGCCTGAGTTGGATGCGTGCCGCGCGCGCTTGATGCAGCACGGCGCCGTTCTTCGTGAGGCCGGGAAGCTGCGCGATCTGCGCTACGATACCGACGATCGGGCGTTGCGTGCGCGTGATGTCGTCCTGCGCGTGCGCGAGTTCGTGAGCGTCGCGACAAGGCGAGCGAGTCTGGACTGGAAGGGACCGGCGACGCTCGATTCCGGTTACAAGCAGCGCGAGGAACTCACGTTAGGTATATCCGATGCGATGGCCGCGGGGCAGATTCTCGAGGGTGCCGGGTTTGTCGTGTCCTTCGAGATCGAGCGTGACATCGAAGTCTTCGACGTGCACGGCGCGACGGTGCGCTTCGAGCGCTACGCGCGCATGGACACGCTCGTCGAAGTGGAAGGCGCGCCGAGCGCCATCGAAGAAGGGATCAGCGCGTTAGGTATTCCCCGTTCCGAGTTTACAACGGAGCGTCTCGGCGATTTCATGCAGCGTTACGAGCAGCGCACCGGTCATCATGCCGCAGTGTCCGCGGCCGCCAGCGAGACTGGCAGCCGCTACGTGCCAGCCGATGCCTGACGAGCAAGTGCTCGTGCCGCGCGCGCGTGCCGTCGGCACATGGCGCGGCGTTGCCATCGACGGCGACGCGCGCATCCGCCTTCACCAGCGCGGCATCGTCCTCGCTTCGCAGGACGGCGGCGCCGAGTGGCGCGTGCCCTTCACGGAATTGACCGGCCTCAAGAGCGAGGGCGCGGACCTGGAGCTGCATGGCGTGGCAGGTAAGGTGACCCTAACGAGTGAGCACGCGTTGCAGCCGCTGTCGCAGGCAATTCTGGAACGCGCCTATACGCTGCCGGAGCTGGCGCGCGGAGCGCGCACCGTCGGTTCACGCCGCGGCGCGACGGGCGATCCGGCGATGCAAGCGCGCTTCTTCGCGCCTCTGCTGGACGCGAGACGCCGGGCAGAGCTGGAAGGCACCGCGGAGGGAAAGGTGCGCGCGCTCGGTGGTGTGCTCATCGCCTCGCGCGTGAATGGTTTTCTGACCGAGCTTGCGCGCTCGCGCTGGCCGACGGATCTTCCCGAACAGCGCGCGTTAGGCGCGGAGCTTGAGGAATGCTGCGAGGGGATGTTCGCGGCGTGCGACGCACTGAGCGAGCGCGCTCGCGAATGGCTGGAAGCTCCGGACGAGCGCCGCCTCGCCGCCTGGCGCGAGTGGGTGTTCGCCGCGGCCCGCGTCTTCGCGTCGTCGGATCGCGCCTGGAGCCACGTCGGCGCCGCATTATTGCACGTACCGTACACACCATGATCCTCGGACTCGGCGTGGATATCGTGGACATAGCGCGCGTCGAGCGGCTGCTCGCTGCTCACGGACGCCGCGCACTCGAACGTCTCTTCACGCCGGGCGAAGCCGCCTATTGCGACAGCAAACTGCGGCCGGCACAGCACTTCGCAGCACGGCTCGCGGCGAAGGAGGCGGCCTTCAAGGCGCTGAGCGGAACGGACGAAGCGCGTGCCATTGGCTGGCGCGAGATCGAGATCTCGTTGGAGAAGGACGGCCGCCCGACGCTGACGCTGCACGGTCGCGCGGCCGTCCGCGCCGCGGAGCTGGGCGCCAATCGCTTCTGGGTTTCGATGACGCACGACGCCGGTTCGGCGCACGCGACCGTGTTGTTGGAAGGGACGAGCCGGCATTAGTGGCGCGCCTAACGCTGGAGTGCGAGGCGGTTCTCTTCGACGTCGATGGAGTGCTCGTCGACTCGCGAGCTGTTGTGGAGCGAAGCTGGGCGCTCTGGGCCGCGCGTCACCGAGTCGATCCCAAGGGCATCGTGCAGCGGGCACACGGCCGGCGAACTGTTGAAACGATCCGCGATTTGGCGCCGCACCTGGACGCGGACGTGGAAAAGGCATGGCTCGAGTCAGCCGAGCTGCAAGACACTGCCGGTCTCGTCGCGCTGCCGGGGGCCGAGGCAGCGCTAAGGGCCATTCCCGATTCCAGACGCGCGCTAGTCACGTCAGGCGGTCGTGCGCTCGCGCTGATGAGGATGCAGGCCGCGGGGCTCCCAGTTCCGTCAGTGCTCGTCGCTGCCGAAGACGTTCAGAACGGCAAGCCCGATCCCGACTGCTATTTGCTAGCCGCGCGACGGCTCGGTTTCGAAGCGAATGAGTGCGTTGTCGTCGAAGACACGCCTCCCGGGATCACTGCGGGGAGAGCTGCCGGAGCGCGTGTCGTTGCCCTGACGACCACCTTCTCGGCGACCGCCCTGACAGAAGCCTCCGTGATAGCGCCGACGCTGTACGCGGTCCGGATCACAGCCGATGCTCGGTGTCTCCGAATTGAGCTCCGTTGACGACCAAGAGTTTGTGGGGTATTGCGGAGAGCCGATAAATTCACTCGGGATGACCGATCTAAGCGACCCCAACCATATAATCGGCCGGCGC
>CBQVAZ010000081.1:0-10266 GCA_967720205.1 uncultured Gemmatimonadaceae bacterium
AGTTTCCCGCCTTCGCTGCCGACGAGATTCGCGAAGGTCACGAAGACTCCGTGCTCTTCGGCCATGTCACGCAGCAGGCGCTCCCAGCGCGCCATCGTCGCCGGGCCTTCGATCCCGTCTTCACGGGGCTGAATGCCTCGCGCCGGCGCCGCCGATGAGACGAAGATCACTTGAGCGTCGTCCAGCGCAGCTAAAGTTCCGGTCACGCTATGCCAGGCATCCTCGCAAATCAGGATCGCCGCTCTTCCCCAGGGGGTATCAAACGCCCTGACATCGAGGCCGCGCTCGACAAACCGCTCCTCGTCGAAGAGGCCATACGTGGGGAGGAATACCTTGCGGTGAACATGCAGAATCTGCGGCTCGCCGCCGCCAAGTCGCACATACATCGCGCTGTTGTGCAGCGTGTCTCGCCATCGTTCGTAAAAGCCGAGTACTACGTCGAGCGTTCGATCGCTTCCAGCCACCGACTTCTTATAGACGTCGGAGAGGCGGCGGGCGAGCGTGCCGGCTGTCAGTGCGACGTCTGCTACTCCACCTTCGACGAAGTACCCGCTGAGGACTGTCTCAGGGAGTTGCAGGACGTCAGGCCGCTGCGGCGCCTGGTCGATCTGGGCGAAGAGTTCGCCGAGCCGAGCGAGGTTGGCCGCGACGTCGCCTTTACGCGGGCGCAATTGCCCGAGCACGATGCTGATACGTTTGGACATGTGCGTAGCGGAACTTTACGTGGGCGACCAAGGCGAGCAACGGCCGTTATGAGGTCTGTAACAACTATCTTCGGCGTTCTGACGCTCCTGGCGGCAGCTGCCTCGCAACCGCTTCTCGGGCAGACTGCGGCTTCAACCGAGAAGATGCACACGCACGGACTCTTTCTCGGCGTCGGCGCGAGTCAGATGACGCTGGAGTCCGAAGAGCTCGCTCCGCCTGACGAAGGTCGCCTTGGGGTTGCGGGCCGGATTGGGTACGGCTTCGGGGATCTCATCGCGCTCGTCATCACAGGCGACTTGTCGCGCATGGATCTGACGTTCGATGTGCAGGACAGCGAGTTCGAGCTCGCGCACATCGCGCTCGGCGCGCGCATCCATCCATTTCGCGCTTGGCGCCTCGGTCCCTTCATCGAAGGTGGCTGGCTGCGCTATGCGGCGACGACAGATCGAACGGTGCCCCCAGCGACGGCGTCGTCGCGCGTCACGCTGGAAGGAACTGGCGCGTCAGCGGCGGCTGGTCTGCATCTCTTCGTGTCGCGTGCTGTGTCGCTCGAGGCGTCTGCCGCATGGACGGACGGCAAGCTGACCAAGTCAACGGGGAGCGCTGCCGACGCCGATTTCACGGCTATTCCGCTGCGCTCGCGTCTGTATCGACTCGGCTTAACGTGGTGGCTCGGTACCTAACGACTCTCGCGTGGGTCGCGCTTTGCGCGCCCGGGCTGGCAGCGGCGCAGGCACCGAACGCTACGGGTGAGGCGTGGCGCATCGTGGCGATGCCGCAGTCCTCGATCGTCTTCGCGCGCGACGGCTCGGTGCTTGGTGAAATCGGCACGCAGTGGCGGTCCAGCGTGCCGCTGCGCGCGATGCCGAAGTATTTGCCGCAGGCGTTCGTCGCGGTGGAGGATCATCGCTTCTACGAGCATGACGGCGTAGATCTGATCGGCGTCGCCGGCGCTGTGAAGGACATGGTGCGCGGCCAGATGCGTGGCGCCAGCACGATCACGCAGCAGCTCGTGGGCAACATGCACCCCGACCTCGTAGACCGCCGTGACATGAGTCCGTTTCGGAAGCTGCGGGAGCAGTCTGCCGCGCGCGAAATGGAGAGGCACTACTCGAAGGAACAGATCCTCGAGGCGTACCTCAACTTCATTCCGTTCGGACGACGCTACTATGGCGTGGACGCCGCCGCGCGCTACTACTTCGGCAAGCCGGCCGCTCGCCTAACGTTGAGTGAGGCAGCCGCGCTGGCGTCGATGCCGAAGGGGCCGGCCTTGTACGATCCCATCAAATACCCGGCGCGCGTGACGGCACGGCGCAACCTCGTGCTCGGGCTCATGGCGCAGCAGGGGTACATCACGGCGCAGCAGGCGCAGGCGGCCAAAGCCGAGTCGCTCGTGACGGCGCCGCCCGCTACGCTGCTGCAGGCGCCGTACTTCATGGATGTCGTTCGCACGCAGATGGATCGTCAGGGTCTCTCGTTAGGGGAGACAGGGCTGCGCGTGTTCACGACGCTCGATCCCGCGTTGCAGCGATCCGCGGCGGAGGCGCTGGCCAGCGTCACCGCCGATTTCGAGAAGAGGCCCAAGTACCGCCATCCAACCTTGGCAAAGCACGTCAAGGGAACGAGCGGCTACTTGCAGGGCACCGTCGTCGCGATGGAGCCGTTTTCAGGAGAAGTTCGCGCGCTGATCGGCGGTCGCGATTACGTGGAGTCCGCGTTCAACAGGGCGGTGAATGGCATGCGACAGCCCGGCTCCTCGTTCAAGCCGTTCGTCTACGCGACGGCCGTGGAGCACGGGATGATGCCTAACGCGATCGTCGCGGATACGGCGATCGCGATTCCGCTGCCGAACAAGACGATCTACAAGCCGAAGAACTCCGACGGTGAGTTCAAGGGACTGCTGTCCCTGCGCGATGCGTTGGCCTTCTCGCGCAATCCAGTCGCCGTGCAGCTCGGACTGAGCTTGCAGATGGATACGGTCATCGCTCTGGCGCATCGGCTGGGCATCGACTCGCCGATCGCGCCGTTTCCGTCGTCGGCGATCGGGGCGTCGGTCGTTCAGCCGCTCGATCTCGTCGCGGCGTATGCGACGTTCGCCAACTTGGGGACGAAGGTCGATCCGCGATTCGTATTGCGCGTGGAGGACGGCAACGGACGAATCGTGTGGCAGCCGCCGTCGCAGACTTGGGTGCAGGTGATGCAGCCCGCGGTCGCCTTCATCGTGCGCGACATGTTGCGCGATGTCGTCGAGCGCGGCACCGCCACAGTTATTCGGGAGACGCTGCCCGATAGCATCCCGGTCGCCGGCAAAACAGGGACGACAGACAACAACACCGACGTTTGGTTCGTTGGAATGACGCCGGAGATCGTCACTGGGGTCTGGTTAGGCTTCGACAAGCCAACGCGCATCGCGGACGCGGCCGTGGGTGGCACGCTCGCCGCGCCGATCTTTGCGCGGACTGTGCAGACGCTGTACGTGGACCGACCGTCGGCGCCGTGGTTGGCACCCGAGGGCGTCGTTCCGGTGCTGTTCGATCGATCCACCGGCAGTCCCGCGCGCGCAGAGACGCCACTTGAAGCCCTGTACACCGAGTACTTCATCGACGGGATGGAGCCGGAGCCGCTGCGCACTCTGCGTCGCGCCATGCGCGCGGCCACTCTCGTCATGCAGTAATCTGCTTGTGAAAAAGCCTAACGCCGAGGACGCGGAGCCCTCTGCGTTAAGCTGTTTTCAGACTTTTCTTTTCTAGACTCGCGCCAGCTCGGGCTCGACGGCGGGCTCGCCGACCACGGTTCCTTCCGGAACCAACGCGATCTTGAGCACCTGGGCCAAGGTCTCCACAGGATGGAACGTGAGCGCTTTGCGCACCTCTTCCGGCACATCCTCGAGATCCGCGTCGTTCTCCTTCGGCAGGACGATGTTCGTGATGCCGGCGCGGTGAGCGCCTAACACCTTCTCCTTGAGCCCGCCGATCGGCAGCACTCTGCCGCGCAGCGTGATCTCACCTGTCATCGCCACATCACGCCGCACTGGCCGTCCCGACATCTCGGAGACGAGCGCCGTTGCGATGGCGATACCGGCCGAGGGACCATCCTTGGGGATGGCGCCCGCGGGAACGTGAATGTGCACCTCGACGGCACCGAGGTACTGCCGTGGGATACCTAACGTGGCGGCGTTGTTCGTCGCGTATGTCAACGCGGCGCGCGCCGACTCCTTCATGACGTCCCCAAGCTGGCCCGTCAAAATCAACGAGACCGGCGGAGTCGCCGATTGCTGGCCGTCGGTCGAGGCGGCAGCCAGGTAACGCCGGATCGAGGCCTCGACGAACATGATGTCGCCGCCCATCGGAGTGTAGAACATCCCCGTCGCGATACCGACCTCGGACTGCTCCTTGGCACGCTCCGGATGCACCTTGGGCCTTCCTAACAGCTCGCGCACCTCGTCCGCCGAGATCTGATTGTCTTCCAGAACCTTGGCATCACCCTGGGCCAGACGCCGCGCGATCTTGCGCGCGGTGCGCCCGATCTCGCGCTCGAGCTGCCTAACGCCAGCTTCGCGCGTGTACTGCGAGACGAGGCTCATGACGGCTTCGTCGGTGAAGAGCACCTTCTTGTCGCCCAGGCCCGACTCTTCGAGCTGGCGCGGGATGAGGTAGCGCTTCGCGATCTCGGCTTTCTCGCGCTCCGTGTAGCCCGCGAACTCGACGGTCTCCATGCGGTCCAGCAACGGCTGCGGAATGTTCTGCACGTAGTTCGCCGTCGCGATGAAGAGCACCTCGCTCAGATCGAACGGCACGCCGAGGTAGTGATCCGTGAACGAATCGTTCTGCGCCGGATCCAGCACCTCGAGCAGGGCCGCGCTCGGGTCGCCCTGGAAGGAGACGCCGAGCTTGTCGACTTCGTCGAGCAGGAACACAGGGTTCTTCGTGCCGGCCTGCTTCATCCCCTGGATGATGCGGCCGGGCATGGCGCCGACGTAGGTGCGGCGGTGCCCACGAATGTCGGCTTCGTCGCGCGCGCCACCTAACGAGACACGCACATACTCGCGTCCCAACGAACGCGCGATCGACTTTGCGATCGAGGTTTTACCTACGCCCGGCGGGCCGACGAACAGAAGGATCGGTCCCTTGGCCATCGCCCGCGCCTTGGCTTCCTTGGCATCGGTAATGGGACGGTCCTCGTCGCTCTCGCCAAGGTTCGGCGTGGCGTCGTCCTTCGGCGCCTTGACCTTGTAGGCGGGGAACTCACCGGTCTGCTCGACCTCGTTCGCCAACTGTTGCGCGCGGAGCTGCCTAACGGCCAGGTACTCGAGCACGCGATCCTTGACGTCACGCAGCCCGTAGTGGTCCTCCTCCAGAACCGTGGAGGCGCGATTGAGATCGAGATGGTCGTCAGAGCGCGTGTTCCAGGGCAATTCGCTCATCCATTCGAGGTATGTGCGAATGACCTGTGCCTCCATCGACTCCTTGCCGGAACGCTCCAGTCGACCGAGCTCGCGCTCGACCTCCGTGCGCGCATCCTTCGGCAATTCGAGCTTGGCGAACCGTTCGCGGAGATCGCTGAGCTCCTTCGTCGAGTCGTCGTCGCCCAATTCCTTCTGAATTGCCTTGAGTTGCTCGCGCAGGAACATTTCGCGCTGCCGCTCGCCTAACTCCTCCTGGACTTGCGACTTGATCTCTTCCTGGGCCTCGAGCATGCCGATCTGGCGCTCCACGTGCACGAGCACGCGTCGCAGCCGCTCTTCGACGCTGAGCGTCTCGAGAAGCCCCTGCTTCTCCGGAACCGAAAGTTCCAGGTAGCTCGCGACCAGGTCGGCAAAGCGCCCCGGTTCCTCCGCGGAGTCGAGAACCTGCTTAACGACTTCCTCGGGGAGGCCGCGCTTCTCTCCCAAATCAGACGCGCGTTCGCGAACCTCGCGATGCAGTGCCTCGAAGGCTGCGTCGTGCTCGTCGATCGGGTTCATCTCTTCAGTGTTCACGATGACGGCAGACATGAGTCCGTCGGTCGTCGTGTATTGCAGTGCTGTCGCCCGCTGTTCGCCTTGCAACAGCAGCTGAACAGCCCCTAAGCCGCGCTGCACCTGCCCGATCTTCGCAATCACTCCCATGGAGTACAGGATCTCGGGAGTGGGCTCTTCGGAGTTCTCGCGCTGCGCGACCGCGAAGACGAGGCGATCACCCTTGAGCGAGGTTTCGATCGCGCGCAGGGTGCCGGGCCGACCGGCTGTAATGGGAGCCGTCTGACCGGGGAAAATGACAGTTCCGCGCAAAGGCAGAACCGGAAGTGTCTGTCGCTGGGCCATCGTTATCTCACTTGGAAACGCAATGACCGTGCTTGGAGTGGTTCGGCTGCACGATCGATGTGAATGTCGACCTCGCTGCTAACTGTTGTAACGCCGGACGAGGTCGGAGGTCCTTCTCTATGCAACCATCACGCTCCCTGACTTACGCCAGCGTGGCTGGCTTTGCAACTTTCGCGGGCCAAAGTGACGTAGAACGACTCACTTAGCGCAGGAAGGCGGTTCCGGCTAGACGCTCTCTCGGAACAGCGCTACACTTCGGCGCCCATCCCCTTCGACAAAGCAGCTTGTAACGCGTGCCCGAGTCTGGCTTTACACCGTCGTCGAGCGACGCCGAGCTGCGTGCGCATGTCGAACGCAGTTTGGCGAGCAGCTATGAGCTAGATCGCGAAATCGGGCGCGGCGGAATGGGCATCGTATATCTAGCCCGCGACCGGCGCCTGAAGCGTCAAGTCGCCGTCAAGCTCTTGCCGCCAGAGCTGGCTTTCCGGTCAGAAATTCGGACGCGCTTTTTGCGCGAGGCCGAGACGGCCGCACAGCTCTCGCATCCGCACATCGTCCCGATTTATTCGGTCGACGAGCGGGACGGCCTCGTCTACTTCGTCATGGCGTACGTGGACGGCGACACGGTGGCGTCGCGACTGCACGCGCGCGGACCGATGTCGCCTGACGAGGTGCGCCACATCATGATCCAAACCGCCGACGCACTCGCCTACGCACACGAGCGCGGCGTGGTCCATCGCGACATCAAGCCGGACAACATCCTGCTTGACCACGAAGACCGTGTGATGGTGACCGACTTCGGGATCGCGCGCGCGGTAACCGAAGGCGGCGACTCTCGCCTAACGGCGACGGGGATGGCGATCGGCACGCCGGCGTACATGTCGCCCGAGCAGTCGATGGGTGAGCGCGAGATCGACGGACGCAGCGACCTCTACGCGTTAGGGATCGTCGCCTATCAGATGCTCACCGGCGAGCTGCCGTTCACGGCGCAGAGCACGCCAGCACTGCTGGTAAAGCATATCTCCGAGCGGCCCCCGTCTGTGGAGGAGCGTTGCCCAGGCGCACCGCGCGACCTCACGCGCGCCATCATGATCCTGCTCGAGAAGGATCCGGCCAACAGATTCCCGTCAGCCGAGGCTCTCTCGACAGCGCTTTCTACGCGCAACGTGCCTGCGCTGCCGGAGCCAGTCTATGCCGAGCAGCGTGGCGCTGGCGACCGCTATCCGCAACAGTATCGCGACGAGCCGCACCCGACTGGCACCGTCGGGATCGACCGCGAACCGACCGCAGCCGAATTGCGCCGCTGGAACGCCGAACCCGTCGTGCGCTATCGCAAGAAGCTCGCGCCGTACGTTGCCTTCGGCAGTGTGAGCGTGGTCCTGGCGATCACGGGCGTCGTGAGCTTCATGCCTGTCGTCGGCGTATGGAGCGTCTATCTCGCGTACAAGTACTCGCAGCTTTGGACTGAGGGGTACGACTGGCGCGACGTCCTTCGCGAGCCGCGCGACCGGATGTTCTTCGACGTCGTGGCGGATTGGTTCGACAACGTGCGTGCGCTGTACGATCGCAAGAAACGCGCGGAGGTGCGCGAGCGTACTCGCATGCGCCGCGGGCGCGCGCCGCTCTTCGCGGCTCCGGACTCCCCCGGCGGGCGTGACACGGTGGGTGCACGCCGGCAGCCGGCGGGCCTAACAGGCGCCGAAGCGGGCGCGCTTTCACAGGCCGAGCATTTCCGTGACGATATCGTGCGCATCGTGCACGGTCTGCCGCGACGCGACCGCGAGCTGGCGGGTGACGTCGCCACGTCTGCTGAAGCGCTGTTCCAGCGTGTCCGCGGCCTCTCCGAGTCGCTGGCGGAGTTGGGACGAAACACGCCTAACAACAACACGCAATCCATCGACGCCGAGATCACGCGGCTGGAGGCCGAAGCGAATCCGCTCGATCCGCGCGCCGAAGAGCGTGTGCGCCGGCTGGCTCGCTTGCGCCGCGATCGGCGCTCCGTCGCCAATGCCGGGACGCGCCGCGAGCAGACCAAGCAGAAGCTCGAGAGCTGCCTCCTCGCGCTGCAGAACATGCGACTCGATCTCATGCGCCTGCAGGCCGGCGGTGAGTCGTTCGCCAATGTCACGCTCATCTCCGAGCGCGCTATGGCGCTGGCGCAAGAAGTCGATGTGGCGGTGTACGCGGCCGACGAGATGCGCAAGCTGCGCGACTCTCCGTCCTCGGCGCGCGGCGGCGCGCGCTGAGGCGCCGCGTTAGGCAGCGCGAGTAGAGATGGTGGACCAGCTGCGTGATCGGGTCGTCGCCGCGATCGGGGACACCTACGAGCTCGAGGCTGAAATCGGCCGTGGCGGGATGGCTGTCGTCTACCGCGCGCGCGATCTCAGGCTCAAGCGTCTGGTGGCCATCAAGGTCCTTCCTCCGGACCTCGCCTTCCGCGAAGAGGTGCGCACTCGCTTCCTGCGCGAAGCGCAGACGGCCGCGCAGCTCAACCATCCCAACATCGTCCCCATCTTTTCGGTCGATGAACGGGCCGGCGTCGTCTACTTCGTTATGGCGCTTGTCGAAGGCGAAAGCCTCGGCAGCCGCCTGGCACGCGAGCGAAGACCGCCAGTCAACGACGTCACGCGCACGCTGCGCGAAGTGGCCGACGCGTTGGGCTATGCCCACGCGCGCGGCATCGTGCATCGCGACATCAAGCCGGACAACATTCTGTTGGAAGCAGCGACAGGCCGCGCGATGGTCACTGACTTCGGAATCGCGCGCGCGGCCGAGGGCGATTCGCGCCTAACGGTCACCGGCATCGCGGTCGGCACGCCGACGTACATGTCACCGGAACAGGCGCTCGGTGAACGCGACGTGGACGGCCGCAGCGATCAGTACTCGCTCGCCGTCGTCGCGTACCAGATGCTGACGGGTCAGCCGCCGTTCGCGGCGACGAATACGCCAGCCATGCTCCTCAAGCACATCAGCGAGCCGCCCGCGCCGCTCAGCGAGTTGCGGCCCGACCTTCCGCCAGGATTGATCGTCTCCGTGGAACGCGCCCTGTCGAAGAAGCCGGCCGACCGGTGGCCTAACGCGTACGCATTTCGCGACGCGCTCACGGCGGAAGTGGCGTCGCTGCCGGGTCCCGCGCTCGCGCGGCTCCCCGAGCGTCAGCGACAATCGGCGGCGTGGAAGCGTGCAGCTGTGCCACGCGAAAGCGCGCCGAACCCGCTCGCTCGTGAAAACGCGAGGCCGGGGCTCAACCTCCCGAGCAGGGATCGCCGAGGGCCTGGTCTCGCGAAGAGCGAGCCGTGGCGCACGCCGGACCCGAACGAGGAGGTCCCGGTGCCGAACTGGATGCCGGCGTCATGGCAAGACGTTAGGCGGCACCAGCGCGAAGTACGGAAAGCGCAGCGTCGCGGTCAGCGCGAGCGCGACACGCTGCAGGCGTTCGGCGAGCTGCCGATCGAGGAGAAGATCCGCCGCTTCCGCCGCAAACTCGCGGGCTACGCCACGACCATCGCGGTGCTCGGCGTCATCAATTCTGTGTTCAGTCCGTTTTTCCCGTGGGTGATCTTCCCAGCGATCGGCATGGGCATCGGTCTCATCGGACGCGCCGCGTCGCTCTGGGCCGACGGAGTGCGCTTCCGCCAGGTGTTCGGCCGCGAAGCTCGTCAGGCGCTGCAGCGCGCCAACGAGCGGCCTGGCACCTCCAAGGCACGCCTCGCGTCAGGCGGGCGAACACCAGTCGATGAGTCGGAACGGCTCGCTCCGAGCGACGTGCTGAACGGACGGTATGGCGACGTCGTGCGTCGTGCGGCATACGATCGTGCGGCGGTGCAGGAGTCTGTCGCCAAACTCTCCAAAGTCGACCGCGAGATGATCCCCGACGTCGCACCGACTGTCGACGCCCTGGCGGAACGTGTTGGTGCGCTCGCACAAGCGCTGCACAGGATGGACACTGACATCACGCCGGAGTCGCTCGCCGCGCTGGACGCGCGCATCGAGGAAACGACCAACCGTCCACAGAGTCGCGAGCGAGACCAGCGACTCGAGTTATTGCAGCGGCAGCGCGTGACGATGAACGATCTGCTGACGCGGCATGAGACGTTGCTGACGCAGCTGGAGAGCGCGTCGCTCATGTTGCAGAACATGCGGTTGGATTTGATCGCGCTGCGATCGGCTGGCGTTCAATCCGCCATCGACGACGTGCTGACGGCGACGCAGGAAGCCAGAGCGCTCTCACGAGACATCGCGCACGTGCTCGACGCCGC
>CBQVAZ010000082.1:0-10189 GCA_967720205.1 uncultured Gemmatimonadaceae bacterium
TCGCACACATCTCGGGCCACCTACGGCCGGCACAATCACTCCCAATTAACGCGCCCCTCTCGCATCGACACACACTTCGTACCTAGCTGCGTTCATAGAGATCAAGAGCTTTCACCGCGGACGAACGCGGACACAGCCAGGACAAACGCGGATCCTATTGTTGTTAACTACAGGTTCCTGTCCGCGTGTGTCATGTTCAGGATTGTCGTGTCGCTGCGGGCACGCCGCGCACGAACGCGATGTAGTCAGTCGGCGCAGGGATGGCGCCGTCGCGTCGCATACGCAGCGCGACCTGCCCTCTGTGATACGATCCGTGCATCGCGACGTGCATGAGAATTTCGCCAATCGGCGTGCGGAACGCCTGGCCGATGCTGTTCTTGTATGGGACTTCGGCGGGGAGAGCTTCGGGCGTTAGGCGCGCGAGGTACGTGCGATAGGATTGTGCGACGGCGGCGGCTGTTTGGGCCAGTTGGCCACGCGCAAGTTTCGGCCAGACAGCGAGCGTGGACTGGCGTTGTTCCAGGCGACTCAACCAAACCTCTTCGGCGCCCAATACATGCGCAAACAGCTCAACGGTGTCGTCCGCGACGTTGTCCTGGCTTTCGATCGCTTGCGCGACCAGCGCGTCTGCCCACGCCGCGTGTTCGAAGAGACGATGGATCTGTTCCAGCAGCATCGACTACTGCGCGTCGTCGTTATCCAGTCGCTCTAACACGCCGCATGCGTTTCTCGCTCGCCGCTTCGACGAACTGCATAACGAGCGGATGCACTTCGATCGCGTCTACAGCAGGCTGCCCGTCGGGTCCAACGCCGACGCCGGCTCGCAGCGCGCGTCTTTCCGGCTGGAAGAGCGTCGCGACGTAGAACGGATGCGCCGAATGCTCCAGCGCGCGCACTTCTCCATTTTCATCTCGCGCGGCGCAACGCAGCCCGCGAGCTTCGAGGCGGCCTAGATAGTCGGGATTGATTCCGAAGCGACAGTGATACTCCTCGCGATCGCCTCCACCAGCATAGAGTGCGCCTAGCCTCGTCCCGGGAACGCCTTCTATCGGCGCACTCACCTCAACCAGCTCGCATGCGAGCGGAGTGATGGCGAGTAACTGCGCCGCTGGATCCATCTCAGCGTGCTTCGCGTCGGCGTCTCCGAGTACGTTGCGCACGAACTCGAGCACGGCGTGCTGCAGACCGCCGCAGGTGCCGAGGAACGGCGTTTCCGTTTCGCGTGCATAACGAATCGCAGCGAGCGCTCCTTCGGTCTTGGCGTACGGCGAAGCAGGAGTGCACCACACACCATCCGGCACACCGATGACTTCAGGGACGTGCTGCGGGCACTCCGGCAGCAGGCTGGTATGCCACCACTCCCACGACAAGTCGGGCCACGACGTCTGCTGGATACGAGCGAGTGACGTATCGATCCCTTCGTGCGCGGTGACACCGCGATCGAAATCGCCGATGATCGCTAGGCGGATCATGGTCCTATGATATAGAAGGGCGTCCCGTTGCGCAGCTATGGCCTGCCTGCAACTTGGTGATCGACCTCACGTCTATGCTCTGCGCGTGTACCCCATTCCGTGGACGATCTTCGCCGTCGTAACTGCTTGCCCCGCATGTCTCGCCGCGTGCTCCGCCGCGTGCGATAAGAGACCAAACACGTTGCTCGGGAGAGCCGCGCGGCCGACACTTCGCGCTACGAACAGTTCGTCGGCGCGCGTCTGGCGCAGCTGAGCGAGCGCCGTGTCGATGGCCGCCTCCGCATGCTGCAGCAGCGATGGGACGTCATTGGGCACCAGCGTCGGGTCACGCTCGGAAGCCAATACGCCACGCTGTTCGGCGCTGAGCTGCTTTCCACGCGCGTACGTCAGCAAACGATCGAGACTTCCTGCGATGTGGCGGATATGAAAGCCGATCGACGCGGCTCCGCCAGGGGTCAGCCATAGCTCCTGACTCGTTAGGTCCCTTGTCGCCGCGCTCAGCTCTTCCTTGACGTTGAGCAACGCGTGGGCCGCTGCCTGCAATTCAGGGAGGATGTCGGGCACAGGTCCGCGGAGCCACGGCTCGCCGCGTGGATTCGGCGTCGCTGTCACGTCAAAAACTCCGCTGATCGGTCATCGCGCGCCGGACGTCAACGGAACGGAGCGCGCCTGCAGCTGTTCCGCTGTGAGTCCGTAGAGCGGCGGGGTGGGGACGTCGAGCATGCCTAACATGAGATAGATCTGGCCCCGATGGTGCGCCTCGTGCTCGACCATGGCGCGCAGCCATTTCCAGGTCGTGATCGGCGTGCCGGCCGGTGTCTGGCACTTGCGCTGCAGATCCTCATCGGAAAGTTGGCTGAATAGAGCGACTGATTCTGCGTGCAGGCGATCCATGTACTCCAGAACAGCGTCTTTGCCTGAGGCGAGCTCGGGACCGCAGCCGTGATACGCGCTCGGACGGCCATTCACGGTCTCGGCGTACATGTAGCGCTCGACAGCCGGCAGGTGCCGCGCGAGGTCGCCTAACGTGAATCGCGCCGGCTTGTAGGACCATTCCAGCCGATCCGCAGGGATGCACTCCACGACTCGTCGAGTGCGCCCGCGAATGTTGCGCCAGTATTCGAGAAACGATGCGATCGTGCGGATCTCCATACAACGCCCTCCCCGGCTTGGAATGTACCTAACGACTACGGCAGCCGCGTGGCCGCGGCAGCGACCGCGTCGGCTCGCTCACGCACGCGCTGCGCGTCGGCGGCGGCGCCGCTCACCACCAGCGCCTCGGCGCGCACTGCCAGTAACTCGATCCAGGCGCGTATCCGCTCCTTGTCACCGATGAGCTGCACGGCTGTGACGGCGTCGACGCGCTCGATGAGCGGCGCCATCGCCGGCCCTCCCAGCAGCGCGCTGATTTCCTGATCCGCTTCGGACGCGACCTCAGTGGCGGAATCGGCGTCACCGATCAGGCGCTCGCGGAGTCGCCGTGCGGCCGCCCCTGCCTGCTGGATGAGGCGCAGGATGTAATCGCGTCGCTCAGTCAACATCGGTGCGCGGCTTCTGTGGGACGATCATGAGAACCAGGATGCGCGAGCGATGCCGCGCGAGCAGATATTCGACGAGATCTCCAATGATAAGGTGTGGTCGACCTCGCCCGCGATTGACTATTCGGCAGTGCAGCACCTGCGCCGACGCATCCCACTCGACGTTAACTGTTCCTTTTCGATCCGGTTTGACGCCGCGCAGCTTCGCCCAACCGGGAGTGCGCCCCGGCTGATGCTGCTTCAATACTTCCAGCCCGTGCTTTTCGAGTCGAGGATCGCTCGCGATGGCTTCGCGTAGACTCGTCCCGCGCTTACAGTAGACCTCGACGAAAGTTTGCATTGGGCCGTGCCTAACGATGTTGCCCAGCCAACCCGCAGTCTCTCCCGCGCCTCTTGCCGGACGCCAGACTCATCCGCTGGCTGCCCAGAAGCATAGCGTCACGCCGTTCGATTAGGCACACCCTTCGACGTAGTCGACGGCCGGTCGCCGTCCCGCACGATACATCTCGACGACCTTCCCGTCAGTCTCGAAGACGATGCGGTGCAACGTGTCGCCCGGCTGCTCCACGATCACGTAATGCCCCGTCGGGCCTGTGTATTTGTGCGGTTCCACGTGCGCGCGTGCACCATACAGTGAAAGCACGCCCGACTCCAGATCACCGACGCCAGCGCCTTCTTTCGTTAGGGTTCCCTTCTCGGTTACATCGACGCGTCCAACACTGTCGTCGACGATCATGACGCTCACACCCTTGGGAAGGAATTTCGGCGTTACGTAGTCGCAGCTCTCGTTGATTTCATACTCGGGTCGCAATGTTTCGCCCGCGGCTGCGTTCAGTTGCGAGAGGGTCATCCCCGCGCGCACGGGCCCGATGCCGTGCTCATCGACCGTCCACTTGGATGCCGAGTCGCGAGATGCGCTATCGCCCGGTACAGGCACGGAAACGACGGTATCGTTAGCGCGCTCGTCGCGACGCTCGCACGCAGCGATCAGCACTATGGCGAGCAGCATGGCCCGCTTGACTCTGCCGGCCTCGGAAGTCATGCCTAACGTGTGTGCGAAGTTCATGCCGATGCCGGCCCGTGAGGCGGCTATTTGACGACCGTGCCGAACCGGGCTGCGACCTGTCTCCTGACTTGCCCTTCGAGTAAGCCGGTCGAGCCACATTTGACCGGGGGCTTGGAGCTTCCTTGAAGGTCTTGAGCCGCCGCTGCAAGAGCCACGGACAGACGAATTCCTTTACCAGGCACCGTGTCTACGAACGCAATGAGAGCGAGATAGACCCTGTAGCTGTCAGCGTTCGCGCCCGTCATTCCCTGTCCGCAGCTCACGTAGCGCGACAATGGCGTGCGACCAAGCTTCCGCATTTTCACGAGCTCCATATTCCCAACTACTCCCGCCGTCGAGTCTCGAACTTTCAGTTCGATCTTTAGCTCGGCCTCCATGACAGCGGCTGTCACCTGAAACGCTTCGAGCCGCGGCGCCGGGAACTCTGTTCGGATAGCTATCGTGTCGAGCGCGATGACATTGGGGTACGCAGGCAGCCAGACGCGCGCTCGATAGAGCTGCGCGCGCAGCGAGGATGCCGCGAGGCTCGCCAGCAAGAGAGCCGCTGCACAAACAAGATGGCGTGTCGAAAACCGTAGCCTCTTGATCTGCTCCGTACCTAACGAGCGCATCATGATCTCCTAGATCAGCATCTCGAAGTACACCAGCGGCGTTCCTCGGTATGTCACGCGGCCCACCTCGCGAAAACCGCACTTCTGATAGAACGGTCCGGCGCCTGCCGCGGCATCGTATGCATCGAGCCGAATTGCGTCACCGGGCCACGTGCGCGCGAGTTCACGAGCCGCGTCTACGCACAGACGCCCAATCCCACGTCGCTGTGAGCTCGGTGCGACGGTCATATCCGTCAGGTACAACGGCCGCTTACAGTCCGTAAAGTAGCTCGTATCGATCGCCCACGGTTTCTTGGTCGCGAGCCTCAGCGTGGCAACGATCTCGTCCCCACGCCGCATGACATATACGCGCGACGTGCGCATGGCGTGGAGTACACCCCGCTCCGAGACCGCCGACGACCAGTGCCCGGGTCCGTGCTCGCGCGTGAGCGTGTCAGCCGCCGCCATCCGCAAGGCCGCGATCGCCGGCGCATCTGCTGCAGTCGCGAGAACGAGCTTGGACGCGCGCGATGCAACGTTAGGCGATCGTCTGGACAGAGGCGTGGGTGAAGGCATGGCAAGGCGACAGTACGAACCTGCTGCGCGGGTGCGCGCCTTGCCAGTAGTCGCTCGCTCTCACGCTTCGTTAGGCCCGATCGGGAAGATCGGAGCCTCCCGCCCGGAGCCGTTCCCGAAGGCGCGCTCCTGAAAGGGCGTCGCTCACTGCCTCCCCCTCGAGCGCCAACTCAGCCAGCGCTAGCTGCAGCTCGGCCGCGAACTCCTGAGCGGCGATCCTGTCTCGGAGCCGGAGTCGCAGCACCAGTTCGGCGGGATGATCCAGCCGCAGCCCGCCCTTTCCCACGACATGCTCGAACGCGCGCAGGTCGGCGGCCGTGAGAACCAGCCGCGCCCCGCTCATTGGCCACCAGGACGCACGAACCGCCGCCGACGCGATAGCGCTGAGCGGCAACTCGACCTCACGGAGCGGATCGATTTCCTTGTCCGAGCGGATTTCTCTTCCGACGTAATCGGTCTCGCGTACTGCACGCCACTGCAACACGAGCCGCTCGCCATCGAGGCGCAAGAGACCGTGAATCGTTTCCGCGGTGGTCGTGATCTGCCCCGCGGCAATGATGTCCTCGGAACGTTTGAGGAAAAACGCGAGCGCGGCGACGTGGCGCATGCGTCTGCTCGTTAGGCGCCGTTTCCAGCGGACTGTCGGATCGCGTCGCGAATGCGCGCGATCTGGCGCAGATGCACGATGTCGTGGCCGGCCTGGTTCAGGATCATCTGCTCGATGCTCTCTTCGCCGCGTTCCGAGTGCAATCCAACGCGCTGCCGCTCGGCCACGGATGTTTGTTCCAGAAGCCGCAGGGTCGAGTTGCGCAGCCGTTCGAAGTCAGCGAGGGCGTCTTCGACATCGGCTTGCTCATAGTGTAGCCGCGCTGCCCAGACCTCCTGGTCGTAAGAGGCGAGCGTTGGACGGTCGTGCGCAAGGACCATGCGAATGCGGAATGCGACGACCAATTCGGAATCGCTGAGGTGCTGGATCACCTGCCGCACGGACCAGAGCCCTGGGCCCTCTGGGGTATTGAGCGCGGCAGCGTCGAGGCCCGCAATTGCACTGTACAGCAGAGACGCTGTTTGGCTGAGCACTTCGAATGGATCGCGCTCGCCGAGTGCGGCGAGAAGTCTGGCGATGTATTGCTCCGCCGTCTCTGGCGCGCGACGCGTCACGACGTCTGTCATGCATCTCTCCGAGCAAAGGCTGGTGCCTAACGCGGAATGGACAGCGCCCGGCGATCTTCGTGCTACGTCCGCTTTGTCGCGCGTCAGGCTGGGAAACCGGGACGTTGATGATACACGTGCGCCCGTCGCGACTGAAGTATCACAATTCCCGCTGGCCTCGGCTCAGCACTTCACCGCCGGATTCCAATCTGCGAAGAGCCCTGACGCGTTTTGCTCCCATGCCCATACGTGCAGGTACCAGAGCTTCAGCTCTTCGCTGCGTTTCAGGTTCTGGCCGAATATTCGCGGCGGCTGCGATTCGGGTGGAAGGATGCGGTACGGAATGATGTACTCGACGCCGAGGAGCTTCGGCTTCCCATCTGCTCCCGGCGCGTAAAGCAGAATCTCTGGATGCTCGAGGTCCAGTTTGTCGTCCACGTGTGAGCGGTTTACGTAGTGATGCCCCATTGCCCCGATCGGGCTTGAAAGGCACGGCGGCGTCGCCGTCGCGGTTGGATATCCGACCGCTTGCGCGGCCGCGAGGTCGCGGTACGGCGCCGTCGCGTTTCGCAGTCGCTCGAGATCTCGCGTAACGCTCGAGTCCAACATCTCGGTTTGTGGCTGACGGGCTGGCGTGCCCGCGCACGCGGCGACGCAAACGGCTGCAAAAACATTCGCTAGCGTAGTCAGACGTCGCTCGGGCATGGCATGTCTCGATGGTGTACCGGGTGGCTGCCTAACGTGAGTTCAGCGCGACTAACAGCGGCAGAAATTTGAAATGCGTCCTCCGCCGGAGGGCGCAAGAGTGATCCGCCGCCGCCGGGCGAGCCATGCGTCAGGGGCTGACTCGGCCCACCGAGGGGCGAGATACCAGATACAGGGGGTCAGCATGCAAAACGCGCCGCGCTCGCAGCGCTTCGCCGCGCTTCGCCGCTCATGGTCGCCGTCATGCACCATTTGCGGAGCGCCGTTTCTTCCCTATTGTTGGCACGAGCTCGTCTCGAGTCAGCATGGCCGACATTCCCTCTGCAGAAACTTCATTCGCTGCACCGACGCCACGGCGTTTGCCGATCGGCGCGATCGTCGCGCTATGCGCAGTGTGGGGACTCTGGTCGGCGGAACAGAACATCATCCTCACTCGGCTCAGCGGCCGGACTGTGGATTCGTTCGTCCGCCCGTTAGGTCTTTCGATGTCGACTGCTGCGTTTTGGGCGCTGCTCACGCCGCTGATCATGATCGTCACGCGGCAAATCCGCGATCGCACGTCGTCACGACCGCAGTGGTTGGCGGCGCACTTCGGCACGTTCTTGATCCTGCACGTGATCGACGCATCCGCGTATTCCGCGTTGACCAAGATCTTCGCACCCGAACCCCGTCCAGTCTTACCGCTGCTGTTTACCCTGGCGACGTTCAACATGGTCACGTACAGCATGATCGCTGTGGTGACCACGGTCCTCGACTATCAGGATGCGTTTCGCGAGCGAAGCCTGCGCGCGGCACGGCTCGAGGCCCAACTCGCGCTCGCGCAGTTTCAAGCGCTGCGCGCTCAGTTGCATCCGCATTTTCTCTTCAACGCACTGAACGCCATCTCGGCGCTGATCCACAAAGACGCGACGCGCGCCGATCGCATGCTCGCGAGACTCAGTGAGCTGTTGCGTCTGGCGATCGATACGGCTGCGACACCGGAAGTCCGCCTCATCGATGAGATCGAGTTCGTGAAACGCTATCTCGAGATCGAGCGCATGCGGTTCGGCGATCGTCTCGACGTGAGCGTCGATCTGTCTGTCGAGACGTACGACGCCATGGTGCCGAACATGCTGCTGCAGCCGCTCGTCGAGAATGCGGTGCGCCATGGCGTGGCTCCGCATCCCGGTCCAGGCCGCGTGGAAATCACGGCTGCGCGCGACGGGCAGCGTCTCGGCATCGTCGTGCGCGACACGGGCGCAGGGATATCGGCAAAGACACCTAACGAAGAGCGTTCTGGAGTCGGCTTGCGCACGACGCGAGAGCGACTCGAGAAGTTGTACGGCACGGCCCAGGAGCTTGCGCTCGTCAACGTGCCGGGAGGTTTCGAAACGCGCGTCATGCTGCCGTTCAGGCGGCATGCGGATTCCCTAACGAGCAATGAAGATCCGCTGCCTCGTCGTTGACGACGAGCCGCTCGGCCGCGAGCGGATCGTGTCGCTGTTGCGCGCGATTCCGGATGCCGAGGTGGTCGGTGAGAGCGATACGGGCGGGGCTGCCATTCGCGCCATCGGCGAGCTCGCTCCCGATCTCTTGTTTCTCGACGTGCAAATGCCCGAGGTAGATGGCTTCGGTGTGCTCGCGGCGCTCCCCGCGCGCAGCGTACCGGCGGTGATCTTCGTGACTGCGTACGATGAGTACGCGCTCAAGGCGTTCGAGGTCCACGCGCAGGATTACTTGCTCAAGCCATTTGATCCTGACCGGTTTCTCGCGGCGTTCGCGCGTGCGGCAGATCGAATTCGCGTCGAGCGGGCGAGCGGCGCAAACGAGCGTTTGATCGCTCTGCTGGAAGAGATCGAGCGCGATCGGCCGCGCCGCTCGCGAATACCGATCCGCTCGGGTGGCAGCGTTTTCTTTCTGCCAGTGGACGAGATCGACTGGATCGAGGCCGCCGACAATTACGTTCGCATCCACGCGAAGAACGAAGTTCATGTCGTGAGGCAGACGCTCCAACGTATGGAAGACTCGCTGGCGCCTAACGCGTTTGTTCGGATCCACCGCTCGACGATCGTGAATATCAGCAGAATCAAGGAGATCCAGCCGTGGTTCGCCGGTGAGTATGTCGTGTTGCTGCGCGATGGGACGAAGTTACAGACGAGTCGCCGTTACCGGGCGCGACTAGAGTCGCTCATGCAGTAACATTTGTTATCAGGTCAATAGCAAAAACCATTCGGATTTCCCGGATTCAGCGGATAGTACGAATTCGAGTCGTCGACGAATTCTGATCCGGTCAATCCGCAAAGATTCGTTTGATCCGAACGGGTTTTGTTCTCAAGGGCACGAAGCAGCTCAGGCTTGATTTCTCGCATTTGCAACGAATGCGGCACGGACTGTGCCCCCGATATGCGGCTGCTAAACGTTAGGCTTATGTTGAACCACGTCCCACTTGTTGCCGTATAGATCTTCGAACACCACGACGGTTCCATACGACTCCTCGCGCGGCGCTTCGACAAAGTTGACGCCGCGCGAGAGCATCGCCTGGTAGTCTCTCCAGAAGTCGTCAGTGTCCAGAAAAAGGAAGACGCGGCCACCTGTTTGGTTGCCAACCGATTGCTTTTGATTCTCGGTCGCGGCGCGGGCGAGTAGCAGCGAGGCGCCTCGCCCGCCTCGCGGCGCGACGACAACCCATCGCTTGCCGCCTTCCCGAGGAGTGTCCTCGATCAACGCGAAGCCAAGCGCCGAGGTGTAATAGGCGATGGCTTCGTCGTAGTCGCGCACCATGAGGCTGACGAGCGCAATCGAGCAAGTCATTGGCTTCACGTTAGGCCGCTTTCGGGACTTCCGACATCAGCGCGAGCGTGTTGCCATCTGGATCTTTGAACTCGGCGAGCCACAGGTCATACGTCGCGGCCTTGTGCACCAAGTGCGGCTCGGCGACGAACTTGATGCCGCGTTCGGCCAGCTGCGCGTGTACGGCGTGTATGTCCACCACCTTGAAGTAGATCGCCGAGCCGCGTTGCGCGCCTTCACCTTCGGTTGGGACGCCGACGAGCAGGCGCACGTTGCCGCACTGGAAAAAGCTCATTTGCGGCGGCGCCGTGAATAGAAATG